>NZ_JBEPBA010000015.1:0-236504 GCF_040298885.1 Streptomyces sp. NPDC001137 | reverse complement strand
ACCAGCAGCGGCAGGCTCTGCGAGGCGGTGACGAACTCCCGCAGCGGATGCCGGGCCAGCACCGCGTCCACCTCCGGCGTCAACGCCGCCGCCAGGCGCGAGGCGGCCGGGCGGGCCTCGTCCCGCAGGGCGGCGACGGCGGTGAGGAGCACATCGCGCCCGCCGTCGGGGGCGCCGGCGGCCGCGCGCTCGTACAGTCGCGCGCCCTCCTCCAGGACCAGGTCCGTGTCCATGCCCGCCGGGATCTTGATGTGGGCATGGTGGCGCCAGGTGGTGATCGGGTCACCCCAGGCTTCCACCGTGTAGGTCCAGTGGCCCGGTTCGCCGGCGGTGACGGTGGCGCCCCAGCGGTCGGTGCCGGGGGCCAGTTCCCGCATCGGTGTCCAGGGGCCGGGACGGCCTTCCGGATCCGTCAGGACGACGTTTGCGGCGACCGCGTCATGGCCCTCCCGGAACACGGTGGCCGAGATCTCGAACGACTCGCCGGTCACGGCCTTGGCCGGCTTTCGCCCCTGCAGGACCACCGGGCGGACGTCGAGGACGGGTATGCGCCCGATGACCGCGGCGTCGCCCGCGGAGGGTGGCTGCGGGGCCGGTGGTCCGGCGTCGGCGGGGCGCACGGGGCGTGCTTCGGTGCTGGTCGTCGGGGGTGCTGACGAGTGGTGCGTGGCGGGCATGACCGCTCCTGTCCGCGTCAACGTGGGTGGGCGGATGGCTGTGGGGAGGTGGGTCCTGCGGGTGTTTCCCGTGAACTGCCTGTGTGGTGTACCGGAGGAGCCTTCCCACCCTATTCGGGTACGCAATCCGGCACTTTGTTAACTACTCACGCGTATGTCTACACACAAGACCGGTCCCGTTCGTGAACGAACGGGACCGGTCCGTGGACTGTGTGACTAAGAAGACGGCACCTGCAGAAGTTCGTCCGGTGAGCCGAGCCCGCGGCCGGAGACCTTCCCGGACACCGCCAGCTTCACGAGTGCCTTGGAGACCTGGGCCGGAGTCGCCTTCGGACGGTCGGCCAGGTACAGCGCGGCCGTGCCCGTGACGTGCGGCGTCGCCATCGATGTACCGGAGAAGGTCGCCTTCCCGGTGTCGCTCGCGAAGGAGTCCGAGGTGATCGACACCCCGGGGGCGAACAGATCCACGGCCGAGCCGAAATTGGAGAAGCTCGCCCGAGCGTCCGCCTTGTCGGTCGCGCCGACCGTGAGGGCCTCCCTCACGTCCGCCGGGGAGTAGAGGGCGGCCGGCAGGCCGTCGTTCCCGGCGGCAACCGCGTACGTGACGCCCGACGCGATGGAACTGCGTACGGCGGCGTCCAGCTGGGCGTTGTATGAGCCACCCAGGCTGAGGTTGGCGACCGCCGGTTTCCTCGCATGCTTGGTCACCCAGTCGATGCCCGCGATGACCTGCGAGGTCGTACCGGAGCCGTCGTTGTCCAGGACGCGGACGGCGACCACCTTGGCCTGTTTGGCCACGCCGTACTTGCTGCCGGCGATGGTGCCCGCGACATGGGTGCCGTGTCCGTTGCCGTCGGACGCCGTCCTGTCGTTTCCGACGAAGTCCCAGCCGTAGCTCGCCCGGCCGCCGAAGTCCTTGTGCGTGATGCGGATGCCGGTGTCGATCACATAGGCGGTCACGCCGGCCCCCGCGGAATCGGGCCAGGTGTAGCCGTTGTCCAGCGGCAGGCTCGGCTGGTCGATCCGGTCCAGGCCCCAGGACGGCGGGTTCTTCTGGATGTGGTCGAGGGACACGCGCGTGTCCTGGACGACCGAAGCGACCTGGGAGTCGGCCGCGAGCCGCTTGGCCTGTCTCTCGTCGGCCTTGATGGCGTAGCCGTTGAGGACCGAGCCGTAGGTGTGGCTTATTTTTGCCCCGTATTTCTCGGCGATGCCTTTTCCGGTCGCCGACGGAGCCTTCGTTCCCCCCTTGAGTGTCACCAGATAACTTCCACTGACGGAGCCGGGCTCACCGGCGCCGACTATCTGACCCTCCGGTGCGGCGTGCGCGGGCAGGGTGACGGCCGAGAGCGCGGCGGCGCAGGCCACCGCGGTCAGAGCCCCTGTCCAGCGCAGACGCCGTGTTCGCGTCCGTGCCATGGTCCGAGTTCCCCTCCATTGACTCCACTTGGCAGCCTCTCGTGCGGTGTAGAAGGCCCACAAGAGGGCCTACGGGGCGGAATCGGCCATGTCCGCCATGGCGGATGCGTGAAGGTTGCGGCGCTTTCCGGACGGCGTAGGAGTGTGGCCTGCTCTTGGACGTGGCGTGGTTGCGGAGCCCTCCGCACGGATACCGTCGTGGTTGACGACGAGGCGCACAGCGTTGTGCGTCCGCACAGCGACACGCGTCGAGGTGGAAAGTGAAGGCGATCCGTCGATTCACCGTCCGACCCGTTCTCCCCGAACCCCTGCGGCCGCTCAGCGATCTGGCCCGCAATCTGCGCTGGTCCTGGCATGCGGAGACCCGCGACCTGTTCCAGTCCGTCGACCCCGAGCGCTGGGCCGCCTCGGACGGCGATCCCGTACGGCTCCTGGGCAGCGTGTCGCCGGCGCGGCTCGCGGAGCTGGCGGGGGACCACCGTTTCCTGCGCCGGCTGGCCGAGGTCTCGGGCGACCTGGACGACTACATGACCGGCGACCGCTGGTACCAGACCCACTCCGGGGAACTTCCCGCCGCCATCGCCTACTTCTCGCCCGAGTTCGGCATCACGGCCGCCCTGCCCCAGTACTCCGGCGGCCTCGGCATCCTGGCGGGCGACCATCTGAAGGCGGCCAGCGATCTCGGCGTCCCCCTGGTCGGCGTGGGCCTGCTCTACCGGCACGGGTACTTCCGCCAGTCGCTGTCCCGGGACGGCTGGCAGCAGGAGCACTACCCGGTCCTGGACCCCAACGAGCTGCCCGTCGCCCTCCTGGAGGAACCCGGCGGCACCCCCGCCCAGGTCTCCCTCGCCCTGCCCGGCGGCCGGCAGCTGCACGCCCGTATCTGGCTCGCCCAGGTCGGCCGTGTCCCCCTGCTGATGCTCGACTCGGACGTCGAGGACAACAACTTCGGCGAGCGCGGGGTCACCGACCGGCTCTACGGCGGCGGCAGCGAGCACCGGCTGCTGCAGGAGATGCTGCTCGGCATAGGGGGAGTGCGGGCCGTACGGACCTACTGCCGGCTGACCGGCCACCCCGAACCCGAGGTCTTCCACACCAACGAGGGCCACGCCGGCTTCCTGGGCCTGGAGCGGATCGCCGAGCTCTGCGACGGCGGGCTGGACTTCGACTCCGCGCTGGAGGCGGTGCGCGCCGGGACGGTCTTCACCACCCACACCCCGGTCCCCGCCGGCATCGACCGCTTCGACCGCGAGCTGGTCGCCCACCACTTCGGCCCCGAGGCCGAACTCCCGCGCATCGACGTCGAACGCATCCTGCGCCTGGGCATGGAGACCTATCCCGGCGGCGAACCGAACCTCTTCAACATGGCCGTGATGGGCCTGCGCCTCGGCCAGCGCGCCAACGGTGTCTCCCTGCTGCACGGTCAGGTCAGCCGCGAGATGTTCTCCGGACTGTGGCCGGGATTCGACCCCGACGAGGTGCCGATCACCTCCGTGACCAACGGGGTGCACGCCCCCACCTGGGTCGCCCCCGAGGTGTTCCGGCTCGGCGCCCGGCAGATCGGCGCCCAGCGCACCGAGGACGCGCTGACCGTCGGCGGCTCGGACCGCTGGGACGCCGTGGGCGACATCCCCGACCAGGACATCTGGGAACTCAGGCGCAACCTCCGCGAGCAACTGGTGGACGAGGTACGGGTGCGGCTGCGCGCCTCCTGGCGCCAACGCGGCGCGGGAACAGCCGAGTTGGGGTGGATCGACGGGGTCCTGGACCCGGACGTCCTCACCATCGGCTTCGCGCGCCGCGTCCCGTCGTACAAGCGCCTGACCCTGATGCTGCGCGACCGCGACCGCCTCATGGACCTGCTCCTGCACCCGGAGCGCCCGATCCAGATCGTGGTCGCGGGCAAGGCCCACCCGGCGGACGACGGCGGAAAGCGTCTGGTCCAGGAGCTGGTCCGGTTCGCCGACGACCCACGGGTCCGCCACCGCATCGTGTTCCTCCCCGACTACGGCATGGCGATGGCGCAGAAGCTCTACCCGGGCTGCGACATCTGGCTCAACAACCCGCTGCGCCCCCTGGAGGCCTGCGGCACGTCCGGCATGAAGGCGGCGCTGAACGGCTGCCTCAACCTCTCCGTCCTGGACGGCTGGTGGGACGAGTGGTTCCAGCCCGACTTCGGCTGGGCCATCCCCACGGCCGACGGCGCGGGCACCGACCCCGACCACCGCGACGCCATAGAGGCAGAAGCGCTCTACGACCTGCTGGAACAGCGCGTGGCCCCCCGCTTCTACGAACGAGGACAGCACGGCCTGCCCGACCGTTGGATCGAGATGGTCCGCCAGACCCTGACCCTGCTCGGCCCGAAGGTGCTGGCCGGCCGCATGGTCCGCGAGTACGTCGAGCGGCTCTACGCCCCGGCCGCCCACGCGCACCGCGCCATGGATCCCGACTCCGCCCGCGAACTCGCCGTCTGGAAGGAAAGGGTGCGGGCCGCCTGGCACGGCGTCACCGTCGACCACGTGGAGACCTCCGCCGCCATGGCCACCGCGGAACTCGGCAGCACGCTCGGACTACGGGTGCACGTGGGCCTCGGCGAGCTCGGCCCCGACGACGTGGAGGTCCAGGTCGTCTCGGGCCGCGTCGACCCCGAGGACCGCATCGCGGACGCGACGACCGTCCCCCTCAAACCGGCGGGCGGCCCCGACCCGGAGGGCAGGTGGGTGTACGAGGGGCCGCTCTCCCTCGACCGCACCGGCCCCTACGGCTACACGGTCCGCATCCTGCCGGCCCATCGACTCCTGGCGTCCGCTGTGGAACTGGGTCTGGTGGCGGTGCCTTCGGAGGAGACGGGGGAGGGGGCGGGGGTACTGATGCGGTGAGCGCCCAGCCCTGACGGGCACTCTCAGGCCGGGCGGGCACTCCTCAGCCCGTCCGGCGTCCAGGTGTCTCCGTCGGCTCAGGCATTTCCAGCCCGTCCGGCGTTTGAGGACGAGGCCGTTCAGGCCGAAAGGCGGGGGTCTGGGGGCGGCAGCCCCCAGTCAACGGCGCCCCCAACCCCCGCTCACCCCTCGGAGAGCGCCGCGCACAACCCCCGCAAAACCTTCCCGCACCGCCGCGCATAAGCGTTCTGCAGACCCCGCGTCGCCGGCCCGCCCGCCCGGGCGAACCACTTCGCGGGCCTGCTGAACGCGGACACCGTCAGCCACACCGTGCCGTCGCCGGTGCGCTCCACGAGGAAGAGCTCCTCGCCGCACTCCGGGTGGCCGGTCAGCGTGCCGTACGCCCAGCCCGCGCGGCGGCGTTCGTCCACCGTGTAGACGATGCGGCACGGCGCCTTGATCACACCGGCGAGGGTGACGGTGACGTCGACGTCCGGTGCGGCGCGCTCCGCGCTCGCGTCGATGCCCACGCCCAGTTCCCGGTGCATCTCCCAGGTGAGGACCGCCTCGGCCGCTCGGCGGAAGCAGGGTTCGCCCTCTCCGATGCGCGTGCGCACATGCATGGGGCGGAAGCCCGGCGGGCAGAAATCGACGCGGCCGGTGCCGCCGACGTCGTCGTAGGTGAAGTCCTCCAGGCGCATGGGACACAAGAGTAGGGCGGCACCCGGGAATGCCTTCGTCCCGGGTACCGCCCGCCAACCCCCCTCGGGTCAGCTCACATTGACCGCGGACCAGGCCGCGGCGACCGCCTTGTACTCGGTGCTGCTGGATCCGTACAGGCTCGCCGCCGCCGCCAGCGTGCCCGTGCGGGCCGCCTTGTAGTTGGTGGTCGAGGTGAACTGCTCGGTCAGCGCCTTGTACCAGATCTGCAGCGCCTTGTCCCGGCCGATGCCCGTGACCGTGGAGCCGTTGGACGTCGGCGAGTTGTAGCTGACGCCGTTGATCGTCTTCGAACCGCTGCCCTCGGCCAGCAGGTAGAAGAAGTGGTTCGCGACACCCGACGAGTAGTGGACGTCCAGGTTGCCGACGGAGGAGGACCAGGAGTCCGCCGAGCCGCCGTCCTTGCTGGGCTTGTCGAAGTAGCGCAGCGGGGTGCCGTCGCCGTTGATGTCGATCTTCTCGCCGATGAGGTAGTCACCCTTGTCGGACGAGTTGTTGGCGTAGAACTCGACGCCGACGCCGCCGAGGATGTCGGAGGTCGCCTCGTTGAGACCGCCGGACTCGCCGCTGTAGTTGAGGCCCGCGGTGTTGGCGGTGACGCCGTGGGTCATCTCGTGGCCGGCCACGTCGATCGAGGTCAGCGGGTCCGTGTTGTTGTCACCGTCGCCGTACGTCATGCAGAAGCAGTCGTCGTCCCAGAACGCGTTGACGTACGAGCTTCCGTAGTGGACGCGGGAGTAGGCGGCCACGCCGTCGTTCTTGATGCCGCTGCGGCCGAAGGTGCTCTTGTAGTAGTCCCAGGTCTCCTGCGCGCCGTAGGCGGCGTCGGCGGCGGCCGTCTGGTCGCTGGAGGAGCTGGAGGCGGTGCCGGTGCCGAAGGTGCTGGACGAGCTGGAGACCAGCGTGCCCTTGCCCGAGGTGGCCCGCTTGAGGTTGTACGTCTTGTGGCTGCCGCGGGAGGCGTCCGTCAGGTTGTACGTGGAGCCCGACTGGGTGACGGTGAGGCTGACCGTGCCCGAGTACAGCGTCCTGCCGGTACCGGTGGCGTTCTCGATGGCCTGGTACTGGAAGAGCTTCTTGCCCGTGGCCGCGTCGGTGATGACGTGCAGCGCGTTCGGGGTGCCGTCGTCCTGGAGGCCGCCGACGACGGTCTCGATGGCGAGGACGGGCTTGCCGGAGCCGGCCCAGATGACCTTGCGGGTCTTGTCGGCCGAGGTCTTGTCCGAACCCGCGGTCCTGGCGGCGGTCAGCGCCTGCTTCTCGGCCTTGGCCGTGGTGATCTGCGGCTTGAGCGAGGCCACCTTGATGGCCGCCTTCGTCGCCTTGACGACGCTCTCGGTCTTGCCGGCCTTCGTCGCGACGACCAGGTCGCCGCCGAGGACGGGCAGGCCCGCGTAGGTGCGCTCGTAGCGGGTGTGGACCGTGCCGTCGGCGTCCTTGACGACGTCCTTGACGACCAGCTTCTCCTTGGTGCCGAGGCCTATCTGCTGCGCCGTGTCGGCGAGGCCGGCCTGGGCCTGCTTGATGAGGGAGACGCGGGTCGCGGCCGACAGCGCCGCGGGGGAGCCGGCCGTGCGGGCAGTGGCCGTGGAGTCCGCCTTGGTCTGGGCGGTGGCCGAACCGGTGGTCAGACCGGTGGTGAGCAGGGCTCCGGCGGCAACGGCGGTTGCGATGGCCAGAGTCGAGCGCTTGTGACGCGCGTAGAGGGGGGTCACACAAGCTCCTTGTGGTGGGGGAGTCCGGCACGGCGTGGGGCGCCCGTCCGGAGTTGCAGTGAAGTTGTGCGGCGGTTGTGGAGAAGAGTGACATCCAGACGCGTACATGTCAGCGGGCCGAAGTGATGTTGGCTGAAAACCGACTGTCCGGTTAACGTTTCAGGGATGTAAACGGGCGCCGCCCCGGGAGTTGCACTCCGGGACGGCGCCCTGTTTCCGATGCCGCCGCGCGCGGTCTACGGGAATGTCACCTTCCAGCTGTTGAGCGTGCCGACGTCCTGTGCGGCCTGGTCCTGAACCTTCAATTTCCAGGTTCCATTGGCTGTTTCGCTCGACGCGTTGACCGTGTACGTCGCCTGGACGTTGTCGGCCGAGTCCGAGGAGGAGAAGTTCTTCAGACGGTACGCGGTGCCCGACGGGCCGAGCAGATCGATCACCAGGTCACCCCGCCAGGTGTGCGTGATGTCGACGCTCACCTGGAGGTTGCTTGGCGCGTTTCCGCTCCTGCCGGAGACGGTGATCGACGAGGTCACGGCCGGCCCGTTGTCCGGGATCGACAGCGGGGTCGTGTTCTCGTACGACGTGCCGGACCCGCCGCCCCCGCCGGAGCGCGAGCCGACCGCGACGGCCGCCCACGCGTCCTGCACGGCCTTGTACTCGGTGGAGGTGGTGCCGTACAGCTCACCGGCGGCCGCGAGCGTGCCGGTGCGGGCGCCCGCGTAGTTGGTGGTGGACGTCCACTTGGTGGTCAGCGCCCGGTACCAGATCGCCAGCGCCTTGTCCCGGCCGATGCCGGTGACCGGAAGGCCGTCCGAGGTGGGCGAGTTGTAGCTGACGCCGTTGATGACCTTGGCGCCGCTGCCCTCGCTCAGCAGGTAGAAGAAGTGGTTGGCGACGCCCGAGGAGTAGTGCACGTCGAGGTTGCCGACGCCGGAGTACCAGCTGTCCTTGGACCCGCCGTCCTTGCTGGGCTTGTCCATGTAGCGCAGCGGGGTGCCGTCGCCGTTGATGTCGATCTTCTCGCCGATGAGGTAGTCACCCTTGTCGGACGAGTTGTTGGCGTAGAACTCGACGCCGACGCCGCCGAGGATGTCGGAGGTCGCCTCGTTGAGGCCGCCCGACTCGCCGCTGTAGTTGAGGCCCGCGGTGTTCGAGGTGACGCCGTGGGTCATCTCGTGGCCCGCCACGTCCAGCGAGGTCAGCGGGTCCGCGTTGCCGGAGCCGTCGCCGTACGTCATGCAGAAGCAGCTGTCGTCCCAGAACGCGTTCACGTACGAGTTGCCGTAGTGGACGCGCGAGTAGGCGCCGACACCGTTGTTCTTGATGCCGCTGCGACCGAAGGTGTTCTTGTAGAAGTCCCAGGTCTCCGCGGCGCCGTAGTGCGCGTCCGCGCCCGCGGTCGCGGCGTTCGACGTGGTGCCGTTGCCCCAGGTGTTGCTGGTCTGCGAGAACAGCGTGCCGGTGCCGGACGTGCCGTGGTTCAGGTTGTACGTCTTGTGGTTGCCGCGGTCGCCGTCGGTCAGGTTGTAGTTCGAGCCCGACTGGGTCGTCGTCAGCGAGACCGTGCCGCTGTACTGCGTGTTGCCGGTGCCGGTCGCGTTCTCGATGCCCTGGTACTCGAAGAGCTTCTTGCCGGTGGTGGCGTCCGTGATGACGTGCAGCTGGTTCGGCGTGCCGTCGTCCTGGAAGCCGCCGATGACCGTCTCGTAGGCGAGGACCGGCTTGCCGCTCGCCGCCCAGATCACCTTGCGGGCGCTGTCGGCGGCCGACTTGGTCCCGCCGAGGGCCTTCGCGCGCTTCACGGCCTGCCGCTCGGCGGTCTCCTTGGTGATGTCCGGGGTGACGTCGGAGACCTTGATGGCGGCGTTCGTCGCCTTGATGACGCCCTTGGTGGCGCCCGACTTGGCGGTGTCGACCACCAGGTCGCCGCCGAGGACCGGCAGGCCGTCGTAGGTGCGCTCGTAGCGGGTGTGCAGGGTGCCGTCGGCGTCCTTGACGACGTCACGGGCGACGAGCTTCTCCTTCGCGCCGAGGCCTATGTCCTTGGCGGTCTGCGCACGCGCGCTGTCGGCGTCGCGTATCAGCTCCGCGCGCTGGGAGGGGGAGAGCTTGACCGCCATGTGCGCCTTGTTCGCGGACGAGGCCTGGGCGGGGGTGGCGGACGCGGCGCCCGACTGGACGGCCGCGGCGAGCAGTGCGGTGACGCCGGCGACGGCGACGATGTGGGAGGTGCGTCTGCGAGAGGAACTGCTTCTCAACACTGACTCCTTCTGCGTGGCCGCGGATTGCGCGGCCAGGGGAGATCCGGACGGTGGGTCGACCGTCCGGGCAGAACTGGGGGTGGAGCTTGTGGGGTTGCTGTGTTGAAGCTGTGGGAAGGGTGGCAGGAGATTTACGCCCTGTCAGGAGCGCGTCACAAAGTTGGCCGGAAATGGTTCGTTGTCCGGTTGTTCATGTTCGGTATCCGAACCAGATGTTTGATCGTGAGCGAAAAGCGCGTCCTACGACGGCTCGCCGTGCCAGGTGTGCCAGAGCGCCGCGTACGCCCCCTCCGCCGCCACGAGCTCTTCGTGCGTGCCGAGTTCGGTGAGCCGCCCGTCCTCCATCACGGCCACCCGGTCCGCGTCGTGGGCGGTGTGCAGACGGTGGGCGATGGCGATGACCGTGCGGCCCTCCAGGACGGCGGCCAGGGCACGCTCGGTGTGGCGCGCCGTCGTCGGGTCGAGGAGCGCGGTGGCCTCGTCGAGGATCAGGGTGTGCGGGTCGGCCAGGACCACCCGGGCGAGGGCGAGCTGCTGGGCCTGGGAGCCGTCGGTGCGGGTGCCGCCGTCTCCGAGCCGGGTGCCCAGTCCGTCCGGCAGTTCGCGCACCCAGTCGTCGGCTCCCACCGCCGTCAGCGCCGCCCACAACTCCTCGTCGACGGCAGCCGGTTCGGCGATCAGCAGGTTGTCGCGGACCGAGCCGAGGAACACATGGTGCTCCTGCGTGACCAGGACGACCTGGCGGCGCAGCTGCTCGGGGCCGAGGCCGACCACGGGCACCCCGCCGACGGTCACCGTCCCCTCGGTGGGCGCGTCGACACCCGCCAGCAGCCTGCTCAGCGTGGTCTTTCCGGCACCCGAGGGGCCCACGACCGCCAGCCGCTCGCCGGGCCGCACGGTCAGGTCGACGCCGTGCAGCACCTCGCCGCCCCGGTCGTAGGCGTACCGCACCCCGGCCACGTCGAAGCGGTCGTCCGCCGGGGCGGGCGCATCGGCCCGTTGTGCGCGGGGCGCCCGGGCCAGGCCCTCCACCCGGGCGAAGGAGGCGCTGCTGTTCTGCAGTTGCTCGACCCGCATCAGGATCTCGTCGAGGGGTCCGCTCAGCCGCTGCAGATACAGGGCCGCCGTCACGACCGCGCCGAGACTCAGCGTGCCGCGCCCGTGCAGCACCCCGCCGACCAGCAGCACCGCGGACACCGGAACCAGGTAGGAGACCTCCACCGCCGGGAAGAACACGGTGCGCAGGAACAGGGTGTACAGCCGGGTGCGCCGGGAGGTCTCCAGCGCCTCCCGGCTCGCCGCGATCCGCCGCCGCTCCAGCCGCAGTGCCTCGACCGTGCGGGCGCCGGACGCGGTCGCCGCGAGGATCTCGGCGACCTCGGAGGTGGCGGCGCCCTCGGCGAGGTAGCCGTCGCGGGCCCGGCGCAGATACCAGCGCAGCGCGCACCAGATGCCCACCAGACCGAGCAGACCGCACCCGCCGAGCAGCGGGTTCAGCCAGAACACCGCCCCGAGCAGGAACAGCGCCTGCACGCTGTTGATGAGCAGTTCGGGCCCGACGTCCCGCAGCGTAGTGCCGACCGTGGCCACGTCGGCCGTCCCGCGTGCCGTCAGATCGCCGGTGCCGGCCCGCTCCACGACCGCCGCGGGCAGCGCGAGCGCCCGGTCGACGAACTCCTCGCGCACGCGGGCCAGCGTCCGCTCCCCGAAGCGGTGTCCCACATACCGGGCCCAGCGGGCGAGTACCAGCTGCGCCAGCGAACAGAGCAGGATCCACAGGGCCAGCCGGTCGACCGCGCCCACGCCGTGTCCGGCCCGCACCTCGTCGATGATCCGGCCGACCAGCCAGGGCCCGGCGAGACCGGCGCCGGCCGCCAGTGCGTTGAGTGCGAGCACGGCGGCGAAGGCGCGGGCGTCGGCCCGTACGAGGCGCACCAGGGCCCGGCGTACGTCCTGCCGTTCGGCGACGGGGAGGTGGCCTGAGTTCGTCGTCATCGGACCGGCTCCTCGGCGTCACGTGCGACCAGGGCGCGGTAGCCCGGCTCGGTGTCCAGGAGTTCGCGGTGGGCTCCGGTGGCCGCCACTTTGCCGTCGACCAGGTAGTGCACGGTGTCCGCCTGGTCCAGGACGAGCGGGGAGGTGGTGGTGACCAGGGTTGTACGGCCCTGCCGTACCGCCCGCAGGCGTTGGGCCACCCGGGCCTCGGTGTGTGCGTCGAGCGCCGACGTCGGCTCTACGGCGAGCAGTACCTCGGGGTCGGCCGCAAGTGCCCTGGCCAGGCGGATGCGTTGTCTTTGGCCGCCGGAGAGGTTGCGGGCCTGGGGGTCGATTGCCGAGGCCAGGCCTTCGGGCAGGCCTTGGACGATGTCGTCCGCGACGGCTGCGTGGATGGCTTTGAGCAGGTGCGCCTCTGAGGGTGCCTCGGCTTGTTCTCGGGCGTCTGCGGGCTCGTTGTGGCTGGTCGCGCAGTTCCTCGCGCCCCTGAGGGGAGTTGTCGCGCCGCCCAGTACATCGCGCAGGGTGCCCGCGAACAGGTCTGCCTCGTGGTCCGCGACCAGGATGTGCTCCCTGATCTGCTTCAACTCGATCTCGTCCAGCGGTATGTCGCCCCAGGTCGCCCTCGACGGCATGTACCGGCCCAGGCGGTCCACGACCGTTGCCGCGTCCGCCGGGCGGGCGCCGGCCAATGCGGTCAGCCGGCCGGGTCGTACCCGTACCCCCGACTCCGGGTCGTGCAGTACCGCCGGCTCGGCAGGGGCGTTGCGGGTGCCGGTGTCGGCCAGGGGTTCCAGTCGCAGGAAGCGTACGACCCGGCGGGCCGAGACCAGGCCGCGGCTGATCTGGTAGCCGCACTCCACCCAGAACGCCACCGGGCCGACCAGGACGGCCACGTAGCCGTACACCGACACCAATTCGCCGATGGTGATGGAGCCTTGGGCCGCGAGGCGGGCCGCCAGCCAGGTGACCACCGCCAGGAACAGGGTGGGCAGTCCGATGCCCAGCGCTTGGACCCAGCTGGTGACCGCGCCGACCCGGTAGCCCTGGCGGCGCAGTCGCTGGGAGTCGTGGTGGAAGGCGGCCGCGAACAAGCCCTTGCCGCCCAGGCCGTTGAGGACGCGCAGACCGCCCGCGAGGTCGGCGATCCGGGCCGTGAGCACGCCCTGCCGGTTGCGGTACTCGGTCTCCGCGCCTTGCAGACGGGCCAGCAGCGGTCCGACGAGGACGACGATCACGGGGATGCCGAGGAGCACGACTGCGGCGATCAAGGGTGAGACCGAGAGGAGAGCGGCCGCGACCGCCAGGTAGGCGACCACCGCCCCCACACCGGGGCCCACCACCGTCAGAGACTGGCTGATCGTCTGGACGTCGCCGACGCCGATGGTCACGACCTCCCCGGCCCCGACCCGGCGCGGCAGCGCGGCGCCCAGCCGGACCGCCTGGCCGACGATCACCTTCACGGTGCGGAAGTTGGCGTCCATCCGCACCCGTGTCATCGTGCGGTGCCGCATGATGCTCAGCCAGGCGTTGAACGTCCCGACCGCGAAGAGCACCGCGGTCCAGCCCGCCAGTGCCGGAAAGTCCCCGGGTTCCAGTCCGTCGTCGATCGCCCGGGAGAGGAGATACGGCGTCGCCGCCAGCAGCACCATCCACACGCTGCCCAGCACCGCCCCGGCGAGCGACCGGCCGGGCTGGCAGCGCACCAGCCACAGCAGATAGCGGGCACCTCCGCGGCGGTCGGGTTCGCCCGGGTCCTCGTACGCGTCGATCATGCTCCCCCGATCCCTGCCGATCCCTGCGATCTCTACGCCAGACTGTCCCGCCACGCCCGGTGCAGATCCGCGAACCGCCCGGTGCCTTCGACGAGTTCGGCCGGGCTGCCGTCCTCCACGATCCTTCCGTGCTCCATGACCAGTACCCGGTCCGCGATCTCGACCGTCGACAGCCGGTGCGCGATGACCACGGCCGTACGTCCGCGCAGGACCGTCAACATCGCCTGTTGCACCGCACGTTCGCCGGGGATGTCGAGCGAGCTGGTCGCCTCGTCGAGGATCAGCACGGCCGGGTCGGCGAGCAGCGCCCGGGCGAAGGCGACGAGCTGGCGCTGGCCCGCGGAGATACGCCCGCCTCGCTTCCGTACGTCCGTGTCGTACCCGTCGGGCAGGGCGCTGATGAACTCGTGCGCACCGATCGCCTTCGCCGCCTGCTCGATCTGCTCGCGGGTCGCGTCCGGGCGGCCGATGGCGATGTTCTCGGCGACCGTGCCGGAGAACAGGAACGCCTCCTGTGTCACCATCACCACCCCGCGCCGCAGCTCGGGCACGGCGAGGTCGCGCAGGTCGACGCCGTCCAGCAGGACCCGCCCGGTGGAGGGGTCGTAGAAGCGGGCCAGCAGCTTGGCGAGGGTCGACTTGCCGGCGCCCGTCGAGCCGACGACCGCGACGGTCTGCCCGGCGGGGATCGTCAGATCGAAGGCCGGCAGGACCTCGCCGCCGGTGCGGTAGCCGAAACTGACGCCGTCGAAGACGACCTCGCGGCCCGGGTGTTCGCTCTCGAGCACCGGAAGTTCCACGGGGTTCGACGGCTCGGGCACGGACGGTGTCTGCGCGAGCAGCCCGGCGATCTTCTCCAGGGAGGCCGCCGCCGACTGGTACGAGTTCAGGAACATGCCGAGGCGGTCGATCGGGTCGTAGAGGCGGCGCAGATACAGGACCGCGGCCGCCAGGACACCCAGCTCCAGCGAGCCGCCCGCCACGCGGTAGGCGCCCCACAGCACGATCGCCGCGACGGCCGTGTTGGCGACCAGCCGGGAGCCGACGACATAGCGCGCCATCTCCAGCATGGCGTCGCCGTTGATCCGTTCGTGCCGCCGGTTCAGCGCCAGGAAGTCGGCGTCGTTGGCGGCCTCCCGGCGGAACGCGCGCACCGGCCGGATGCCGTTCATGGTCTCGACGAACTTGACGATGACGGCCGCGGTGGCGGTGGACCGCAACCGGTACACCCGTACCGCGCGCCGCTGGTAGACCCGTACCAGCAGGTACAGCGGTACGAAGGACGCCACCGCGACCGCGCCGAGCCCGAGGTCCAGCCAGAGCAGCATGGCCGAGATGTAGACGAAGGACAGGATGACCGTGATGAGCTCCTGCAAGCCCTCGTTGAGCAGCTCCCGCAGCGACTCCACGTCCGCCGTGGAGCGGGAGATCAGACGTCCGCTCGTGTAGCGCTCGTGGAAGTCGATGCTCAGCGCCTGCGCGTGCCGGAAGATACGGCCGCGCAGATCGAGCAGTGCGTCCTGGTTCACCCGGGCGGAGGCGATGATGAACGCGTACTGGAGCCCGCCGGAGACGAGTGCGCACAGCAGATAGCCCGCGGCCACCGCGATCAGCGGGCCGTGGTCGTGGTCCCGGAACGCCGGTACGGCCCTGTCGATCGCGTACGCCACCAGCAGCGGGCCCGCCTGCACCGCCGCCTGCTGGAGCAGCAGCAGGAGCGTGGTGACGGCGACGCGCGCCTTCATGGGGGCGAGCAGGGAGCGCAGCAGCCCGGCGGTGGCGCCCGGCGGGGTGGGCAGGACGTCCCGGTCGAAGGGGTCGCCGGCAGACTTGGGGCGGGGGAGGTCCGGCTCGTCGTCCGCCGTGGGGACGGAGGTGGTGGGGGCCGTCATCGCTCGTCCTCCGCTTCTGAGGTCCCGGACATCAGATGGGCGTACTCGGCGTTCGTGCGCAGCAGTTCGTGATGCGTGCCGACGGCGGTGATGCGGCCGCCGGAGAGCAGCGCGACCCGGTCGGCGAGCAGGACGGTGGACGGGCGGTGCGCCACGATGAGCGCCGTGGTGTCCGCGAGGACGTCCCGCAGGGCGGCCTCGACTGCCGCCTCGGTGTGCACGTCCAGGGCGGACAGCGGGTCGTCCAGGACGAGGAACCTGGGTCTGCCCACGACGGCCCGCGCCAGCGCCAGCCGCTGCCGCTGTCCGCCGGAGAGGCTGAGGCCCTGCTCGCCGACCTGGGTGTCGGTCCCCTGCGGCAGCGCATGCGCGAACTCGGCCTGCGCTACGGCGAGGGCGCGGTTCAGCTCGGCGTCGCCCGCACCGTCCTGGGCACCCATGAGCACGTTGTCCCCGACGGTCGCGGAGAAGAGGGTGGGTTCCTCGAAGGCGACGGCGACCCTGGAGCGCAGCTCCTCGCGGGACATGGCGGTGATGTCCTCGCCGTCGAGCGTGATGCGACCGGACGTCACCTCGTGGAGGCGGGGGACGAGTGCGGTCAGCGTCGTCTTGCCGCTACCGGTGGCGCCCACCAGTGCCATGGACTCGCCGGGGCGGATGTGGAGATCGATGCGGTCGAGGACGGGCGGGGAGTCGGCGGGGGCGTCCGGGTAACGGAACATGACGCCGTCGAACCGAAGCCCGCTGCCCAGCGCAGCTGCGGGCGGTCGGCGCCGCACATCTGCCGTAGCTGCGGGCAGTCGTGCCGCTAGGGCGGCACGGGTGGGCGCAGCGGCACCTCGCACCGCCGAGTCGCGCACCCCACCCCCGGCCACCGCACCCTCCGGTACCTCGTCCATAACCTCGAAGTACCGCTCCGTAGCAGTAGCCGCCTCCTGGCTCATAGCCAGCAGAAACCCGATGGAATCCACCGGCCACCGCAGAGCAAGCGCCGTCGACAGAAACGCCACCAACGTCCCCGCGGACAGCGACCCGTCCGCAACCTGCACGACCCCCAGCACCAGCGCCGCCCCGATGGCCACCTCCGGCAGCGTCACGATGACACCCCAGATCGTGGCGAGCAGCCGAGCCTTCCGCAGCTCCGTCCCCCGCAGCGTCCGCGTCAGCTCCCGGAAGGCCCGCGCCTGGCTGCGGTGGCGCCCGAACCCCTTGATGATCCGGATGCCGAGCACGCTCTCCTCGACGACGGTCGTCAGATCGCCGACCTGGTCCTGCGCGAGCCGCGCCACATCGGCGTACCGCTTCTCGAAGATCACGCAGGTGACCATCACGGGGACGGCCGGCCCCAGGATCACCAGCCCGAGCGTCCAGTCCTGCAGCAGCATGATCACCACACCGACGAGGATCGTCACCCCGTTGACCAGCAGGAACGTCATCGGGAAGGCGAGGAACATGCGCAGCAGCATCAGGTCCGTCGTGCCGCGCGAGAGCAACTGGCCCGAGGCCCAGCGGTCGTGGAAGGCGACCGGCAGCCGCTGCAGATGCCGGTACAGATCGCCCCGCATCCCCGCCTCGACGCCCGCGAGCGGCCGCGCCACCAGCCACCGCCGCAGCCCGAACAGCAGCGCCTCCCCGAGCCCGAGGAGCAGCAGGTACAGCGCCCCGAGCCACACGCCCGCGGGGTCCCGGTCGGCGACCGGCCCGTCCACCATCCACTTCAGTACGAGCGGGATCACGAGGCCCGTACAGGAGGCGAGCACGGCGACGAACGCGGCGGTGAACAGCCGCGCCCGCACGGGCCGTACGTATGGCCACAGGCGCAGCAGTGCGCGTACGGCGGATCGGTCGGTGGTCCTTGCGGGGTCCTTGGTGGTTGCACGTGTCGAGGGCATCGTCTGTGAGCCTACGGATCGGCTCTGACAACGCCCACCGAGTTTTGGCCGGACCCGGGTCGGCCGCTGGTCCTACGACCTGCGCGTTCGAGGGGTCGTACAAGAGATCCGGAGGGGTCGTAGGGCGGTATCCACCGATCGGTTGATGCCGCTTCGAGCGCGACGGCCGATGTGGCGGCGGGGCGCTTCCCGCGAATCTGATGCCATGCCCGTCATCGAAGTCACCGAACTGCGCAAGTCCTACGCCGGCCGGACCGTCGTCGACGGTGTCTCCTTCGCCGTCGAGGAGGGCGAGATCTTCGGGATCCTCGGCCCGAACGGCGCCGGCAAGACCACCACCGTCGAGTGCGTCGAGGGACTGCGGGTCCCCGACGCGGGCCGGGTACGCGTCACCGGCCTCGACCCGATCGCCGACCACGCGCGCGTGGCCCGCGTCCTCGGCGCCCAGCTCCAGCAGAGCGAACTGCAGCCCAAACTCACCGTCCGCGAGGCGCTGGAGCTGTACGCCTCCTTCTACCCGGCCCCGCTCGACTGGGCACCGCTCGCCGAACGCCTCGGACTGGACCAGAAGCTGACCACCCGGTTCGGCAAGCTCTCCGGCGGCCAGAAGCAGCGCCTGTTCATCGCGCTCGCCCTGATCGGCAACCCACGGGTGGTCGTCCTGGACGAGCTGACGACGGGCCTGGACCCGCGGGCCCGCCGGGACACCTGGGCGCTGATCGAGGACGTCCGGGCCAGGGGCGTGACGGTTCTCCTCGTCACCCACTTCATGGAGGAGGCGCAGCGCCTGTGCGACCGGATCGCCGTGATCGACAAGGGCAGGGTGGCCGCACTGGACACCCCGGCCGGCCTCATCCGGCGCTCGGCGGGGTCCACCGTCATCAGCTTCACGCCGTCCGCCCCGCTGGACGACCGTGACCTCGCCGCCCTGCCCGCGCTCGCGTCCGTCGAGCACAAGGACGGCCGCATCACCCTCTCCGGCACGGACGAGACGGTCAACGCCGTCATCACCCTCCTCGCCCGCCACCACGTCACCGCCCACCAGCTGCGTGTCGTGGACGCCACGCTGGACGACGCCTTCCTCGACCTGACGAAGACCGACGACACGCACACCAAGGAGACAGCGGCATGAGCACCGCCGTACTGAGGACCGAGGTCCGCCTCTTCCGCCGGGAACCCGGCGCCATCTTCTGGATCCTGCTCTTCCCGACCCTCCTGCTGGTGATCCTCGGCTCCATCCCCTCCTTCCGCGACCACCAGGCCGACCTCGGCGGTCTGCGCACCATCGACGTCTACGTCCCGGTCGCCGTGCTGCTCGGCATGATCGTCGGCGGCCTTCAGTCGATGCCGCAGACCCTCACCGGCTACCGGGAGCGCGGCATCCTGCGCCGGATGGCCACCACCCCGGTCCGGCCGGGCGCCCTGCTCTCCGCGCAGATGGTGGTGTACGGCGCTGCCGCCCTGATGTCCGCGCTGCTCGCCCTCGCGGTCGGGCGCCTCGCCTTCGCCGTACGACTGCCGAAACAGCCCTTCGGATACGTCCTCGCCCTGCTGCTGGCCGTCCTGGCCGCCCTCGCTCTCGGATCGGTGGTGTCGGCCCTGTCCCGTACGACGAAGATCGCGGGTGCGATCGGTTCGGCCGTCTTCTTCCCGTCGATGTTCTGCGCGGGTGTGTGGCTGCCGACGCAGTCCATGCCGGACCTGATGGCCCGGATCGTCGGGTACACGCCCTTCGGTGCGGCCGCGCAGGCCCTGAACCGGGCGGCGGCCGGGCACTGGCCGGGCTGGGGGCACCTGGGTGTGCTGGCGATGTGGATCCTGCTGCTCACGGGTGCGGCCAGCCGCTGGTTCCGCTGGGAGTAGGCGACCGGCCGTGCACACTGAGGACATGACCGTGGTGGACAGTCAGATAGACCGGCGCTGGGACCAACTGCACACCTGGGGGCCGTACGGGCTGCTCCTCATCGGTCTCGTCCCCGCCCTCGCGACCGCCGACCCGCATGCCTCCCCGGCCAAGTGGTACACCGCCTGGGCCCTGTTCGGCGCCGCGATCGCGCTGCAACTGTCGTGGCACGCCATCCGGGTGCGCCGGCCCGGCCGCGGCCGGACACCGTCCCGCGCCGGGACGGCGTACTACGCCGTCCGCTGGGCCCTCGCCTTCGTCCTCACCTGGATCAACCCGTTCTTCGCGTTCTACGCCGCCGCCGGCTACATGGACGCCGACGAGACCATCCCGGGCAGGGCGTGGCAGCGGCTCGGGCTGCTCGCGAGCGCGGTCACCGTGGCGGGCGCGCAGGCCGGCGGGATGCCGTTCGGGAGCGGAGTGCAGTGGGCCGTCTTCGCCGCGCTGCTGGTCGCCAACTCGGGCCTGCAGATGGTGGTCGCCCATCTCACCGAGCAGGAGATGCAGCGGGCCCGCGAACGCACCGCGACCATCGCCGAACTCGAACGCACCAACGCCGCCCTGCAACAGGCGCTCGACGAGAACGCCGCCCTCCACTCCCAACTCCTCGTCCAGGCACGGGAAGCGGGGGTCGCGGACGAACGGCGGCGGCTCGCGGCCGAGATCCACGACACCATCGCCCAGGGGCTGACCGGGATCATCGCCCAGCTCCAGGTCGTCTCCAACACGCCCGGTCCCGGGCCGGCCCGCGAACACCTGGGACGCGCCATGGACCTGGCCCGGCACAGCCTCGGCGAGGCCCGCCGCTCCGTGCACAACCTGGCCCCGGTGGAGCTGGCGGACGCCGGACTGCCCGAGGCGCTGAAGAAGACGGTCACCGAATGGGGCGAACGGACGGGCGTGCGCGCCGAGTTCACGGTCACCGGCACCGCGGAACAGCTCCACGAGGAGGTCTCGGCCACCCTTCTGCGCATCGCCCAGGAGGCCCTGTCCAACGCGGCCCGCCACGCCCGCGCCTCCCGCCTCGGCGTCACCCTCTCCTTCATGGGCGACGAGGTGATCCTCGACATCCGCGACGACGGCACCGGCTTCGACCTCCTCGCGCTCCCGGCCCGCACCGGCTCCGGCGGCTTCGGCCTCGACGGCATGCGGGCGCGCGCCGAACGCATCGCGGGCTCGCTGACCGTCGAGACGGAACCGGGGCACGGCACGGCGCTGTCGGCTCGCGTACCGTTGGTCCGCCATGACAGCTGATGTGAGCGGCACCCCGCGGATCTCCCTGCTGATCGTCGACGACCATCCTGTCGTACGCGACGGTCTGCGCGGCATGTTCGAGTCGGCCCCCGGATTCGCCGTCCTCGGTGAGGCCTCCAACGGCGTCGAGGCGCTCGAACGGGCCGCGGCCCTCGATCCCGACGTGATCCTCATGGACCTGCGGATGCCGGGCGGCGGCGGAGTGGACGCGATCGCGGAGCTCGCCCGGCGCGGCGCCCGGGCCAAGGTCCTGGTCCTGACGACGTACGACACGGACTCGGACACCCTGCCCGCGATCGAGGCGGGCGCGACCGGCTATCTGCTCAAGGACGCCCCGCGCGACGAGCTCTTCACCGCCGTCCGGGCGGCGGCGGAGGGCCGCACCGTGCTGTCCCCCGCCGTCGCCTCCCGTCTGGTCTCCGCTGTCCGTACGCCCAGGCCGCCCGGGAACGAGCCCCTCTCCGCCCGCGAGCGCGAGGTCCTCGCCCTGGTCGCCAAGGGCACCTCCAACCGCGAGATCGCCCGCGAACTGTTCATCAGCGAGGCGACCGTGAAGACCCATCTCACCCATCTGTACGGCAAGTTGGGCGTCAACGACCGAGCGGCGGCGGTGGCGACGGCGTACGAGCGGGGGATCCTCGGCTAGCTCGGCTACTGCGGATAGGGGAGCAGACCGGCGGCGGTCTTCTCCCAGGACGCCTTGAGTTCCGCGAGCAACTCCGGCTTGTCGGGTGCCAGATCGGCCTGCTCGCGCAGGTCGGCTCCGAGGTCGTAGAGATGGTCCTTGCCGGTGGAGTCCTGGTAGTACTTCCAGTTCCCGCGCCTGAGGGCCCGGTTGGCGCGCACCCGCCAGAACAGGTCGCGCTCGGGAAGCGCTTCGCCGCGCAGCAGGTATCCGGCCAGGCTCGTTCCGTCCAGCGGGTAGGCGGGGTCGGGTCGGGCGCCCGCCACCTCCAGGAAGGTCGCCGTCCAGTCGGGGGAGAAGTTCGGCTCGTGGCTGACCTGGTGGGCGTCGATGCGGTGCGGCCAGCGCACGATCGTCGGCACCCGGATGCCGCCCTCCTGGAGCACGAACTTCTCACCGCTGAGCGGCCACAGGTACGACCAGCGCTCACCGCCGTTGTCGCTGGCGAAGTACACCAGCGTGTGTTCCTCCTGCCCGGAGCGGCGCAGCGCGGCGAGCACCTCGCCGACGGCCGCGTCCAGGCTCTGCACCATCTCCGTGTACTTGGCGACCGAGCCGCCGTCGAAGTGGTTGAGGGCGTTGCTGACCTCCGCCTGGCTCTTCGCGGCCCGGATCCTCGCCGCGATCACGGCGCCGGTCTCCTCGTCGCCCTCCGCCAGCCAGGGCCAGTGCGGGGTGGTGAAGTTGAGGTTGAGCAGCCAGGGCGCCTCGTGGTCGCGGCTGACGTACTCGACGGCACGCTCGGTCAGGACGTTCGTGTAGTACCGCAGGTCCTGGTACTCGGCGTCGCCCTCGTAGAGGTCGTGGTCGCCCAGCTGCCCCAGTTTGGAGAAGTACTCCAGCACCCCGCCATGGTTGCCGAAGAACTCGTCCCAGCCGGACTTGGTGGGGCTGTAGTCGGGCAGCCAGCCGCAGTGCCACTTGCCGATCAGCGCGGTGGAGTAGCCGGCCTTCTTCAGGAGGGAGGCCAGGGTCGGGTGGTTCGGGTCCAGCCCCTGCGTCCTGTTCGCGATCGGCTCGGCGAGTCCGCCCTTCGTACGTCCGGGATAGCGCCCGGTGTACAGGCTGAACCGGGTCGGTGAGCAGGTCGCGGAGCCGGAGTAGGCGTCCGTGAAGCGCACGCCCTGCCGGGCCAGCCGGTCCAGGTTCGGCGTCCTGATGTGCGGGGCGCCGTAGGAGGAGAGGTCGGCCCAGCCGAGGTCGTCGCCGAGGATGACCAGCAGGTTGGGGCGCTTTTTGGCCGCGGGGCTCGTACGGGCGCGGAACGGGCGCTCGGTGGGGGCGGCTTCGGCGGCGCTCGCGGCGCCCGCGGAACCGGCGACGGCGGTCACGGCACCGCCGCCGACTAGACCACCGAAGGCGCGACGGGATATGTCAGACATAGGGGATCCCAGGGATCGGCGCACCTGCAACACGGCACGCAACGTGAGGGGGAGAGAAAAAGAAGGGGGAAGGGGCTGCGGCTCAGCGACAGATGGCGCTGGACTGCCGGCACAGATCCACGTGGCGTCGCTCCACGAGCGCGACGCGCGCGCGGCGGTGGTCAGCGGACAGCCTCATGACCATGGACGGTGCCAGTGCGCCGGTTGAGCCGTCAAGGACGTGTTCGCACTGTGGAACGGCCGCAGCCGCGCAGTGCCACCGCTCAGCCGACCCGCAGCAACAGCACCGCCCGCGCCGGCACCGTGATCGCCGTCCCCGCCCGGTGCACCACCCCGGGCGCCTCCCCCTGCGCCTCCCGCGACGTGTCGACGACCACCTCGTACTGCTCGGCCCACGGCGGACCCGGCAGCACGAAGCTCACCGGGCGGTCCCCGGCGTGCAGGACGGCGAGGAAGCTGTCGTCGAGGATCGGATCGCCCCGCTCGTCGCGGCCCGGTATGTCCCGCCCGGACAGATACATGCCGAGCGTGGCGGCGGGCGCGTACCAGTCCCGCTCCGTCATCTCCGTGCCGCGCGCGGTGAACCAGGCCAGGTCGCGCAGACCGTCGGCGGAGTGCGCCCGCCCCGAGAAGAAGGCCCGGCGGCGCAGCACGGGGTGCTGGTGCCGCAGCTCGATGAGCCGGGCCGTGAGGTCGAACAACGCCTTCCAGCCCGGCTCCTCCAGCAGCCCCCAGTCCAGCCAGCTGATCTCGTTGTCCTGGCAGTACGCGTTGTTGTTGCCGCGCTGGGTGCGCCCGAGTTCGTCGCCGGCCACCAGCATCGGCACGCCCGTCGACAGCAGCAGGGTCGTCAGCAGATTGCGCAGCTGCCGCCGCCTGAGCCCCCGTACCCGCTCGTCGGCCGTCTCGCCCTCCGCCCCGCAGTTCCACGACCGGTTGTCGTTCGAACCGTCCCGGTTCCCTTCGCCGTTGGCCTCGTTGTGCTTGCGCTCGTACGACACCAGGTCGCGCAGTGTGAAACCGTCGTGCGCGGTGATGAAGTTGACCGACGCGTAGGGCCGGCGGCCGCCCCACGCGTACAGGTCGCTCGACCCCGACAGCCGGTACCCGAGATCCCGCACGTCCGGCAGCGCGCCCCGCCAGAAGTCCCGTACGGCATTGCGGTACCGGTCGTTCCACTCCGTCCACAGCGGCGGGAAGGCCCCCACCTGATAGCCGCCGGACCCGACGTCCCACGGCTCGGCGATCAGCTTCACCCGCCGCAGCACCGGGTCCTGCGCGATGACCGCGAGAAAGGGCGACAGCATGTCCACGTCGTGCATGGACCGGGCGAGGGCGGCGGCCAGATCGAAGCGGAAGCCGTCGACGCCCATCTCCGTCACCCAGTAGCGCAGGGAGTCGGTGATGAGGCGGAGCACGTGGGGTTGTACGACGTGGAGCGTGTTCCCGCAGCCGGTGTAGTCGGCGTAGCGGCGCGCGTCCGACTGGAGCCGGTAGTACCCCCGGTTGTCGATCCCCTTCAACGACAGCGTCGGACCGAGCTCGCCCGCCTCCGCCGTGTGGTTGTAGACCACGTCGAGGACGACCTCGATGCCGGCCGCGTGCAGCGCGCGCACCATGCGCTTGAACTCGCCGACCTGCTGCCCCGTCGTACCGGACGCGGCGTACGCGGCGTGCGGAGCGAAGTAGCCGATCGAGTTGTAGCCCCAGTAGTTCCTCAGACCGCGGCGCAGCAGATGGTCCTCGTGCGCGAACTGGTGGACGGGCAGCAGCTCGACAGCCGTGACGCCCAGTTTGACGAGGTGTTCGACGGCGGCGGGGTGCGCCAACCCCGCGTAGGTGCCGCGCAGTTCCTCAGGGATCCCCGGGTGCAGGGCGGTGAAGCCCCTGACGTGCAGCTCGTAGATGACCGAGTCCGCCCACGGCGTCTTCGGGCGGCGGTCGTCGGCCCAGTCGTCGTCATCGTGGACCACGACGCCCTTGGGGACGTACGGCGCCGAGTCCCGGTCGTCGCGCACGGTGTCCGCGACCTGCTGCTGGGGCCAGTCGCGCACATGCCCGTACACCTCGGGCGGCAGGCTGAAGTCGCCGTCCACGGCGCGCGCGTACGGGTCGAGGAGCAGCTTCGCCGGGTTCCAGCGGCCGCCGGTCCACGGGTCCCAGCGGCCGTGCACCCGGTAGCCGTAGCGCTGACCGGGCATCACCCCCGGCACGAAGCCGTGCCAGATCTCGTGCGTCAGCTCGGTCAGCCGGGCGCGGGTCTCCTTTCCGGCCTCGTCGAACAGACACAGCTCCACCGCCTCCGCCCCGCCCGCCCACAGCGCGAAGTTGGTGCCCGCCACCCCGTCCGGGCCGACCCGGAACCTGGCCCCCAGCGGCATCGGCGCCCCCGGCCGCACGGGCACGCCCGGCACCTTGCGGGGCGCGCCGTTGACCACGCCGGCCGGGCGTTCACCCTCCTCGGCACGCCCCTCGGCCACCGCCTCCTGCTCGGCTGCGCTGGACACCAGTCCGCCTCCCACGGCTCGCGGAACGACCTCCAAAAAGAGCGCACGGCGTCCCGGCCGCGGCTCCCCGTCGCGTCGTCCTCCCCACTGTTCTGCCCAGAGCATGGGGGACGAAGTCCCATCCGGTTCGGCAGCGTCCCTCAGGGGCACGGGGCCCCGCCGCGTCAGCGGCTGACGTCACAGCCGATATGCGGCTCAGCCGCGGGGCGCGACCAGCCACAACGGCGCCGCAGCTGATCGATGGCTCAGCCCGCGGAGCGCACCCGCACTCACGTTTCCCCAGGGCGGGGCCGGTCGTTGGGAAGCTCGTGAGGCATGGACAAGGGCGCGCACGGCGCGCGAGGGCCGCGCTGGCCGCCGTACTGACATGGGCAGGACTGCTGGCCGGAGCCGCCGGCTGTACCGCGGACCCGGCGGACCGCGGCGACATCGGTGAGGCGTTCGGCAAGGCTCGGGCACCCGAGGACGTCATCCGGATCTCCCCGGACGAGGGCAGCAAGGGCGTCCGCCCCGGCCGCAGGCTCCGGGTGGGGGTGCCCAGCGGACGCCTGGAGTCCGTGAAGGTCGTCAAGTCGCAGGACGCACAGGACTCGGAGGTGCCCGGCCGCATCTCCGAGGACGGCCTGCGCTGGGAACCCGACGAGAGTCGGCTCGCGCTGGCCGCCAAGTACACCGTCGACGCGGTGGCCCTGGACGGCCACGGCCACAGGTCCGCACGGCACACGACGTTCACCACGTTCGTCCCCGACGAGCGCTTCATCGGCTACGTCACCCCGGAGAACCGTTCCACGGTCGGCACCGGAATGATCGTCTCCCTGGAGTTCAACCGGGAGATCGAGCACCGCGCGGCCGTCGAGCGTGCCATCCACGTCACCGCGCGACCGCCGGTCGAGATCCGCCCGCACTGGTTCGGCAAGGACCGCCTCGACTTCCGCCCACAGCGCTACTGGAAACCCGGCACCCAGGTCACCGTCTCCCTCCGGCTCCGCGACGTCGAGGGGGCACCCGGGGTCTACGGGCTGCAGTACAAGACGTTCTCCTTCACCGTCGGCCGCAGCCAGGTCTCCGTGGTCGACGCGGCCGCGCACACCATGCAGGTACGGCGCGACGGCGCGCTGCTCGCCACCGTGCCGATCACGGCCGGGGCGCCCAAGCACACCACCTACAACGGGAAGATGGTGGTGATGGAGATGCTCGAGCTGACGCGTATGAACGGCGCCACGGTCGGCTTCAAGAAGCGCAACGGCAAGGGCGAGTACGACATCCCGGACGTCCCGCACGCCCTGCGCCTCACCGACTCCGGCACCTTCCTGCACGGCAACTACTGGGCGCCGAACGCCCCCGGCCACGTCAACGTCAGCCACGGCTGCGTGGGGCTCATGGACGTCAAGGGCGGCAGCTCCGACACCCCGGCCGGCTGGTTCTTCGACCGCAGCCTCGTCGGGGACGTCGTCCAGGTCATCCACAGCAATGACAAAAAGGTCGCTCCCGACAACGGCCTCGGAGGATGGAACATGGGCTGGAAGGAGTGGAAGGCGGGCAGCGCGGTCAAGTGACCCGAGGGGGCGGGGACGGGGGCCGGGCGAAGGGGTCGGTGTTTGCGACGGAACGGTGACCTTCACCTGACACGATCCCCAAAACCTTGCAGTTAATATGCGCCAATGCGCGCGCGGGACGCGCCGGGGAGCGGGCCTGACCAGGGCCGGCGAGGGGAGAACAACTTGAACGTGCGGCCGATATCGGGGGCGTCGGTTGACGCGCGCGGGAGATGGCGCAAGGGGCGGCTGGCACTCATATCCGGGGTGCTGCTGCTGTCCGTCACCGCGTGCGGAGGGGGAGGCTCGAATTCCGGGTCCGGTTCCGGCGACGGCAAGGGCAAGGACGCGGACGCGACGCAGACCAAGCAGTCGGCGGCCGTCGTCACGATTGCCCCCAAGGACGGCGCGAAGTCCGTCGAGACCAGCGGCGTCCTCAAGGTCGGCGCAAGCAAGGGCAAGTTGACCGAGGTCGAGGTCAGGGACACCAAGGGCGGGGAGATAGCAGGGAAGATCACCGCCGACGGCTCCGGCTGGACGCCGTCCACCCACCTGGCCGCGTCCACCAAGTACACGGTGCACGCGGTCGCGAAGGACTCCGAGGGGCGTGAGGCCGCGGAGGACTCCAGCTTCACCACGCTCACTCCTAAGAACACCTTCATCGGCACCTTCACCCCGGAGGACGGCTCCACCGTCGGCGTCGGGATGCCGTTCTCCGTCCGCTTCACCCGGGGCATCACACACCCCGAGGACGTCAAGAAGGCCATCACCATCAAGACCGAACCGGCCGTCGACGTCGAGGGCCACTGGTTCGGCAACGACCGCCTCGACTTCCGCCCGGAGCACTACTGGAAGTCCGGTACGAAGGTCACGGTGAGCCTGAACCTCGACGGCGTCGAGGGCCGGCCCGGCGTCTACGGCAAGCAGGACAAGACGGTGAAGTTCACCATCGGCCGCAACCAGGTCTCCATCGTCGACGCCAAGACCCACCAGATGAAGGTCACCCAGGACGGCAAGGTCATCAAGACCATCCCGATCACCACGGGCAAGCCGGGCTACGACACCTGGAACGGCCAGATGGTCATCAGCGAGAAGCTCCGGGTGACCCGCATGAACAGCGAGACGGTCAACCTCGGCAAGGAGTACGACATCAAGGATGTCCCGGACGCGATGCGGCTGACCGACTCCGGCACCTTCATGCACGGCAACTACTGGGCCGGCGGAGCCTTCGGCAACTACAACGCCAGCCACGGCTGCGTCGGTCTGCGGGACGTGCGGGGCGGCTACGACCGCAAGTTGCCGGCGGGCTGGATGTACGACCACTCCATCCTCGGCGACGTGGTGATCGTCAAGCACGCCCATGACGAGACCGTCTCCCCGGACAACGGGCTCAACGGCTGGAACATGTCGTGGGAGAAGTGGAAGTCGTAGAGGTGCGCTGATGTACGGCCCCGGTGTGAGGTACGGCACCGGGGCCATTGTCGTTAGCGCACGTTAACCTGCCCTCATGACCGTGAATCTCGAAGTCGCCGAAGGCGTCGGGACGATCCGCCTCGACCGTCCGCCGATGAACGCGCTGGACGTCGCCACCCAGGACCGGCTCAAGGAGCTGGCCGAGGAGGCGACCCGGCGCGACGACGTACGGGCCGTGATCGTGTACGGCGGGGAGAAGGTGTTCGCGGCGGGTGCGGACATCAAGGAGATGCAGAACATGGACCACACGGCGATGGTCCTGCGCGCCCGCGCCCTTCAGGACTCGTTCACCGCGGTGGCCCGTATCCCCAAGCCGGTGGTCGCGGCGATCACGGGCTATGCGCTCGGCGGCGGCTGCGAGTTGGCGCTGTGCGCGGACTACCGGATCGCGGCCGAGAACGCCAAGCTGGGCCAGCCGGAGATCCTGCTGGGCCTGATCCCGGGCGCCGGCGGCACCCAGCGGCTGTCCCGGCTGGTCGGCCCGTCGAAGGCGAAGGACCTGATCTTCACCGGCCGGATGGTCAAGGCGGACGAGGCGCTGACGCTGGGTCTGGTGGACCGGGTGGTGCCGGCCGAGGAGGTCTACACCGCCGCGCACGAGTGGGCGGCGAAGCTGGCCCAGGGTCCGGTGATCGCGCTGCGGGCCGCGAAGGAGTCCATCGACACCGGCCTGGAGACGGACATCGAGACGGGCCTCGCCGTCGAACGGAACTGGTTCGCGGGCCTGTTCGCCACGGAGGACCGTGAGCGCGGGATGCGCAGCTTCGTGGAGGAAGGGCCGGGCAAGGCCAAGTTCCTCTGAGTCCCCCTGAACCACTTGCAATTGACGCGCTGTCTGATCCGGGTCCCTCGATGGGGCGGTTTATGGGAGCCTTAAGGCAACCTTAAGTCTGCCTTGTCGAGGGAGACCGTAGATTGCCCCCACGAGAGCCTTCAGCGCAGGTCGGGCGGGCTGTCGAAGCCCCTGAACTGCCCGTGGCATATGTCAACGGGCCTATTCGGAACGACGTATTCCGGGGGGCGTATTCCTCAGGAACGGCCCCGGAGGGCGCTCTGGGCGGCCATGATGGGGGCATGGCGGGGCTGGAGGGCATCGAACAGCCGCGGGGACACGGCCGTGTGACGGCGGCGCGCTGGTCGCCCGCTGTGGAGGACGAACGAGCGCTCAAGGCGCTCGAGTTGTTCGGCAACCCGACCGAGGCGGAGGTACCGCTGCCGTCCCGCCCGGAGTCCGCCGCCACCGCCCGCCGGCTCACCCAGGTCGTGGTCCTGCGCCAGTGGGGTCTGACGCCCAAGATGACGGAGGACGCCGTCCTGCTCGTCTCCGAACTGGTCGGCAACGCGGTCCGCCACACCGGCGCCCGGGTCTTCGGCCTTCGGATGCGCCGCCGCCGGGGCTGGATCCGTATCGAGGTCCGCGACCCCTCCCGGGGCCTGCCCTGTCTGATGCCGGTCCAGGAGACGGACATCAGCGGCCGGGGCCTGTTCCTGGTCGACAAGCTCTCCGACCGCTGGGGGGTCGACCTCCTGCCGCGCGGCAAGACGACCTGGTTCGAAATGAGGGTCGCCGACCGCTAGGTCGAGCCGTGTCCGGCCGCGACCCGGCGAATGTCCCCCGATCGGGTCAATCGGCCCTTTTCTTACCCTTCGCCTCTTAAATGGTGCGGTGACCTCGACCGACCGCCGGACAGCGCTCCGCACGGGTGCCGGCCTTCTCGCCGCGGGCGCCCTCACCGCGGGGTGCGCCACGAACGGCGCCGTCGCGCACCCCACTTCATCGGCGCACCCGTCGTCCACCCCGTCCTCCACGTCATCCGCCGCCCCCGCCCCGCGCCGCTTCCCCGGCCGGCCCGCCCAGCTCACCCACGGCCCCCGCACCCACCCCCGGGTCGCCCTCACGTTTCACGGCCAGGGCGACCCCGCCATCGCCCACGCCCTCCTCACCGAGGCCGAGCGGCGCGGTGCCCGCCTCACCGTCCTGGCCGTAGGCAGCTGGCTGGACCAGCACCCGGACATGGCCCGCCGCGTCCTCGAGGGCGGCCACGACCTCGGCAACCACACCGAGCGCCATCTGGCCGTCAACGCCCTGCCCGAGGACGACGCCCGCAGCGAGATCACCGCCTGCGCCGACCGCCTGGAGCACCTCACCGGCTCCATCGGCACCTGGTTCCGCCCCTCCCGCGCCCCCCTCGCGTCCCCGCTGGTCCTGCGCCTGGCCCGCGGCGCCGGCTATCCGCACGTCCTCTCGTACGACGTCGACTCCCTCGACTACACCCGGCCCGGCGCCGGCGCCGTCCAGCGCAAGGTCCTCGACGAGGTCCGGGGCGGCTCCGTGGTGAGCATGCATTTCGGGTACGCGGACACGGTCGCTGCCCTCCCCGTCGTACTGGAAGAACTCGCCCGCCGCGGCCTGGCCGCGGTGACCACCACGGAGTTGTTCAGCTGATGAACCCCACCCGGCTCACCCGCGCCCTCCTCGCGACCGTCGCCCTCGCCTCGCTCACCGCCCTCGCCGCCTGCACCGGCGGCGCCCGGCACGAGGACGAGGCCCTCGGCAAGAAGGCCGCCGTCGCCCCGCCGAAGAAGAAGGCCGCGGTGCCGGGCCTGGCCGGAATGCCGCCCGTGCTCGACCCGCACGACGTGTACGCGGCCGACCGCCCGAACCGGCTCTCCCCGGTGGTGCGGCACTTCCCGTCCCGGGTCTACGTCCCCAACACCAACTCCAACACGGTCTCCGTCATCGACCCGAAGACGTACAAGGTCATCGAGACGATCCCGGTGGGCGCCCAGCCCCAGCACGTCGTCCCCTCCTGGGACATGAAGACGCTGTGGGTCAACAACGACCGGGGCAACACCCTCACCCCCATCGACCCGAGGACGGGGAAGGCCGGCAAGGCCGTCGACGTGCACGACCCCTACAACCTGTACTTCACGCCGAACGGCAAGTACGCGATCGTCATGGCCTCCCTCGACCGCGAGCTCGTCTTCCGCGACGCGCACACCATGAAGCGCGAGAAGACCGTGCCGGTCAGCTGCTACGGCGTCAACCACGCCGACTTCTCCCTGGACGGCCGCTACTTCATCGTCTCCTGCGAGTTCAGCGGTGAACTGCTCAAGGTCGACACGGCGAAGATGAAGGTGATCGGGCAGGAGAAGCTGCCCTTCCAGGGTGCGATGCCGCAGGACGTCAAGATCTCACCCGACGGCAAGAGGTTCTACATCGCCGACATGATGGCCGACGGTGTGTGGATCCTGGACGGCGACAAGTTCACCAAGCCCACCCTCCTGCCCACCGGCAAGGGCGCCCACGGCCTCTACGTCAGCCGCGACTCGCGCGAGATGTACATCTCCAACCGGGGCGAAGGCACCATCTCCCTCTTCGACTTCACGCAGAACAGGCTCACCAAGAAGTGGCACCTGCCGGACGGCGGCAGCCCCGACATGGGCGGCGTCTCCGCGGACGGCAAGGTCCTGTGGCTGTCGGGCCGCTACAACTCCGAGGTGTACGCCATCGACACCGGCACGGGCACCCAGCTGGCCCGCATCAAGGTCGGCAGCGGCCCGCACGGCCTCGCGGTGTACCCGCAGCCGGGCCGCTACTCGCTCGGCCACACGGGCATCTTCCGCTGAAACACCGCGAGTCGGGCCGAGCGGGACGATCATGAACGACTGTCGGAGCAACCCGTACCACCGGCCCTGGCGCTGAGCAGCAGGGCTTCAGCACCCACAGGACGGTAGCCCGCCGCCTGGAACGCCCGCATGCTGCGGGCGTTGCCCGGCGACACCTGGGCCCACACCGGCTCCCCGGCCAGGTGCCGCGCCGCCGTCACCAGCAGCCGCCCCAGCCCCCGGTGCCGTACCTCCTCGTCCACCTCGACCGCGACCTCCAGGCGCCCCGCGACCCCGCGCCCCAGCACCACCACGCCGCCCTGTGCCGCCCACAGCCGCACGTCCTCGCGGTGCGTACGGGCCCGGGCGGCCCGGGGATGACCGGCCTCGGTGATCTCCGTCAGGGCGAGCGGAGGCCCGCCAGGCAGCGGGTCGCCGACCAGAAGCGCGTCGATGGTGTCGGTCCGGCGACCCGTCCGCTCCAGCAGCGCCGTGAGGAACCGGGCGTTCATGCTCGCGGCCAGTTCGTCGCAGTCGACGGCGCGCAGTGTCTCGTACACCCACGTCGGGTCCTCGTCGGTGAAGACGACGGAGTGCGCGGTGAAGGCGATGACCCCGGCGTCCCGGTGCGAGGCCTGCGGGACGACGGTCGTACGGCCGTCGGCGGGCGGGAAGACACCGCGCGCGGCCGCGTCGAGAATGTCCCGCAGAGTCTCCATCGCCCCGCTCCTTGAGTCTCCACCCACTGGAAGGCCCAGACTCACACACATGATCGACGACGGCACCGGACTTTTCACCATAGGCGAGCTGGCGCGGTCCACGGGCCTGACCGTGCGCACCATCCGCTACTGGTCCGACGAGGGCGTCCTGACCCCCGTGACCCGCTCCTTGGGCGGATACCGGCTCTACGACACCGAGTCCGCCGCCCGTCTGGAGCTGATCCGCACGCTGCGTGAGCTGGGCCTCGGTCTGGACGACGTACGCAAGGTGCTGGACGGGGAGCGGACGGTCGCTCAGGTCGCGGCGGCGCACGTGGTGGCGCTGGACGCGCAGATCCGCTCCCTGAAGGTGACCCGGGCGGTGCTGTCGACCGTGGCGCGACGCGGTTCGACCGCAGAGGAGATGACCCTGATGAACAAGCTGGCGCGGCTGTCGGCGGCCGAGCGGGCCCGAATCGTCGAGGACTTCACGACGGAGATCTTCGACGGGCTCGACACCGCCGACCCCGACATCCGCAAGCGGCTGCGGTTCGCCCCCGCCGACCTGCCGGACGAGCCGACCCCCGAGCAGGTGGACGCCTGGGTGGAGCTCGCCGAGATGATGCAGGACCCCGAGTTCCGGGCCCTGATGCGCAGGATGATCGAGTTCAACGCGGCGGACCGCGGCCCGGACGTGCCCGCGGGCACCTCGCTGTGGTTCATGAGCCGCCTGGTGCAGCTCGCGGGTCAGGCCCTGGAGCGGGGCATCGCCCCCGAGGCACCCGAGGCCGAGGAGCATCTGCACGGGCTGCTCGGCGACGCGGACCCCGCCGAGGTGCTGAAGCGACTGGAGGCGGGCACCAATGTCCGTGTGGCCCGCTACCGCCAGTTGTGGGCGGTCGTGGCGGGGCTCGGGCCGCAGTCCGCGTACGAGCCGGAGTTCGCCTGGGTGGTCGCCGCACTGAAGGCCCGCGTGGCCAGCTAATCTGACCTGCGTCAGTACGACAGCAAGACACGCAGTCACGGAGAAAAGGGGCGGATCGGTGGCCGACATCGAGGCAGCGCGCAAGGAGTTCCAGCGGATCGACAGCGACGGCGACGGGTTCATCACCGCCGCCGAGTTCAAGACCGCCCTTGCCCAGGGGGGCGACTGGAACGTCACCGAGTCGGTCGCCGAGGTGATCATCAAGACCCGTGACCTGAACGGCGACAAGGTGCTGTCGTTCGAAGAGTTCTGGGCGTACCTGAACAAGTAGGACGTGCCGGGGGTGCCTGTCCGCACGGCGGACGGCACCCCTGCCGGCCTCAGGACACCTGCCTCCGGTACTGCCCCGGTGCCACCCCGAACTCCCGCTTGAACGCCTTGGCGAAGGCGAACTCCGAGGTGTAGCCCGCGCGTTGGGCGATCAGGCGCAGGGGAAGGTCCTCCTCGCGCAGGAGGCGGCCCGCGGTCGTCATGCGCCACCACGTGAGGTAGGCGAGCGGCGGTTCGCCGACCAGTGTGGTGAAGCGGCGGGCGAAGGCCGCGCGGGACAGGCCGCTCTCCATGCCCAGCTCCTCGACCGTCCAGGGGCGGGCCGGGTCACCGTGGATGGCGCGCAGGGCCGCGGCGACGGCCGGGTCGTCGAGCGCGGCCGACCAGCCGGTGGCCTTGCGGTCGTGCTGCCACCAGGCGCGCAGGATGTACAGCAGCAGGGTGTCGAGCAGCGAGGTGACGATGGCGTCCGAGCCGGGCTGCGGCTCCTCCAGCTCCATGCCGAGCAACTCCACCGCCGCCCGCAGTGAGCGGTGGGCGCCGACCCGGGCGGGCAGGTGCACCACGTCGGGCAGCTCGGAGACCAGCCGGTGGGTGCGGCTGCGGTCCATCTGGTAGGAGCCGCAGAGCAGGACCGCGTCCGGTGTTCCCTCCCGTGGAGTGTTCGTCGGTGCGGGCCACCGGTTGTCCGAACCCGGCCGCACGTGCTCCAGCGGCACGTCGAGCCCGCTGGCCAGCGCGTGCCCCCGCCCGTGCGCCAGGAACACCACGTCCCCGGGCCCGACCGCGACCGGCTCGCCCTCCGCCGGGATGAGCCATGCCGACCCGCGCAGCACCACATGGAACCCGGCCCCCGGGGATGCCTCGAACCGCATGCCCCAGGGTGCGTACTTGTCCCGGCGCGAGGAGTGCGGCCGCCCGGTGCGCATCGCGCTCACGGCGTCACTGAGTACGTCCATGCCCGAACGGTAGCCGCATGCCGTACCGGAGAGACGATCGGACAGGAAAGGGAGAGCGGTGGGCATGGATCGTCTCGTGTCCCGCCACCTAGCGTGTTCCGCATGCCAACTACCGCACGCACTGTGCTTTTTCATGAAATCGGCGGACCTGAGGTGCTGACGGTCGAGGACGTGACCGTCCCCGACCCCGCCCCCGGTCAAGTGCTCGTACGGGTCGAGGCGTTGGGACTCAACCGTGCCGAAGCCCTCTTCCGGAGCGGCGGTTACTACTACCAGCCGGCCCTCCCCGCCTCCCGTCTCGGCTACGAGGCCGCCGGCGTCGTCGAGGCGGTCGGCGAGGGCGTGACCGAACTGGCCGTCGGCGACCCGGTGATGACCGGCCCCGGCATCGAGATGAGCGCGCAGGGCGTGTACGCCGAGCGGGTCGTCCTGCCCGAGACGGCGGTCCTGCGCCGCCCCGCCTCCGTCGACGCCGTCACCGGCGCCGCGGCCTGGCTCACGTACACGACCGCGTACGGCGCCCTGCTGGAGACCGCCGGCCTCAGGCCCGGCGACCATGTGCTGATCACCGGCGCGTCCAGCGGTGTCGGCACCGCCGCGATCCAGGTCGCCCGCCGCATCGGCGCGATCCCGCTGGCCACCACCCGTACCGAGGAGAAACGGGACCGGCTGCTGGAGCTCGGCGCGGCCGAGGTGATCGTCACCGGCGAATCGGCCCCCGAGGCCGTGGCCAAGGAGGTCAAACGTCTCACCGGGGGCAACGGCGCCGAAGTGATCTTCGATGCGATCGGCGGCCCCGGCTTCGGCCCGCTCGCCGAGGGCCTGGCACCGGGCGGCTCCGTGGTCGTCTACGGCTGGCTGGACACCCGCCCGGCCGAGATCCCCCGGAACTGGCCCTTCACCCTGCACACCTACGCCAACCTGATCCTCACCGGCACACCCGCCGGCCGTCGTCGCTCCACCGCCTTCCTCGACGCCGGTCTCGCCGACGGCGGGTTCCGCCCGGTCGTCGGCGAGGTCCTCGACGGCCTCGACCGGATCCAGGACGCCCACCGGCTGATGGAGTCCAACCGGCACACGGGCAAGATCGTCGTCCGGGTCTGAGGGCCTCACCCGTTCGGCCGCGACGACGGAATAGGCCGCCGATGTCCGAGGTTGACGCGACCCGGACGTCCGCACGTGCATCATCCACGGAAAGGCCTGTCATGAAGATCGGCATCATCGGCGCGGGCAACATCGGCGGCAACCTCACCCGGCGGCTCACCGCCCTCGGCCACGACGTCTCCGTCGCCAACTCCCGCGGTCCCCACACGCTCACCGAGCTGGCCGAGGAGACCGGCGCGACCCCCGTGCCCGTGGAGAAGGCGGCGCGCGGCGCGGAGGTCGTGGTGATCACGATCCCCGTCAAGGCGATCCCCGACCTGCCGGCGGGCGTCCTGGACGGTGCGGCCGAGAACGTCGCCGTGATCGACACCGGCAACTACTACCCCCGGCAGCGGGACGGCAGGATCGCGGCGATCGAGGACGAGGGCCTCACGGAGAGCGCCTGGACGGCACAGCAGATCGGCCACACCGTCATCAAGGCGTTCAACGGCACCTTCGCCCAGGACATCCTGGATCGCGCGCGCCCCGCGGGCGACCCCGACCGGCAGGCGATCCCGGTCGCGGGCGACGACGAGGCCGCGAAGCGCGTGGTCAGGAACCTGATCGACGAACTCGGCTTCGACACGGTCGACACGGGCACCCTCGCCGACTCCTGGCGCCAGCAGCCGGGCACACCGGTGTACGGCCTGCGCGCGGGCGTGGAGGGAGTGACCAAGGCGCTGGCGGAGGCATCCCGGGAGCGCCAGGCGGACTTCCGGGGGTAACCGCGCTGCGTCCGGTCCGCCGTACGACTCACACGTCACGCATTCCTGGCCCACTCCTTCAGCGCGGCCTTGTCGGCGAAGTCCGCGACATCCTTGTCGTGCGGCTCGCTGGTGTACTGGTGGAAGCGCCACTTGGCCTTGATACGGGGCTTGCCCGCCGTGACGTAGTCGGCGATCCAGAGGCCGTCGCCGGCGTACGAGGTCGTGTCGACGTTGAGCCAGAAGTCGCGGTTGGTGTAGAGCACGACCTGGTTGTTCGGCCGCAGTTCCTTCACTTTGCGGATGAACAGGTCCTTCTCCGCGTTGCTGGCATGCGTCCCGGCGCTGGTCCGCTCCCAGTCCACGGCGAGGATGTCGCCCGCCTTCTCGGGGGCGTGCTCGACGAAGTACTCGGCCTGGGCCTGGAGATGGCCCGGCCAGAGGAAGTGGTAGAAGCCGACGACGAGGCCGGCGTCCCGGCCGTGTTTCGTCTGGGCGCCGAGTCTTGGATTGACGTACGAGCGGCCCTCCGTCGCCTTGACGAAGACGAAGGAGAGGCCGTCCGTACCGTACGAGGAGGGCTGGTAGGCGCTTACGTCGATACCGCGCAGCATGGAAGGACTCCCTGAAGTGCCGGTGGGGGGACAGCGGTTGATTCATCCCCACCTTTGCACGGGTGATCCGTTCCGGATGTGGAAACGACGTGCAAAACGTCGACGCACGACTTCGAGCGCTCCGCGGAGTTCACGTTCTGCGTGGCGGAGCGTCATCGGGTTTCGCCAGCTCTGCGTTGAACTGAGCGCCGACAAGAAGAGCCAGATTGGACAGCCACAGCCAGACCAGGAAGACCACGACGCCTGCCAGCGAACCATAAAGATCGTGATAGGTGCTGACATGGGAGGTGTAAACGGCGAATCCGACGGAGACGGTCAGCAGGAGCGCTACCGCCAAGACGCCGCCGGGAGCCATTTTCCCGACAGGGCGGGAGCGTGCCGGGCCCGAACGGTACAGGATGAGCACCAGCACGACGGCGACCGCGGTCACGACCGGCCACCGCAGTGCGTGCCAGGCGGCCTGCGGTCCCGTTCCGAGATTCAGTGCTCGGCCCAAGCGCCGCGCCAGGCTGCCGGTGAGCAGCAACGCCAGGGTCGACGTGAGAAGCAGGGTGATCAGGGCGAGGGCGGTGGCGATGATGCGCGGAGCGGTGCGCCACACGGGCCGGTGCGAACTCATCCGGTGCATGGCGTGCAACGCCCGGCGGAAGACGCTCAGATAGCTGGATCCCGACCACAGGGCTCCCGATGCTCCCAGGCAGACCAGCGTCCATTCCGTCGAGGGCTGTCCGGCCATCTGCCGAAGGGTGCCGCGCAGCACAGCGCGGGACGCGGCCGGGGTGGCCTGCAGGAGATGGTCGATCACCTCCGGCTTGTCCGTGGGCATCGTCAGACCCAGGACCGAGAGGAGTACCAGCAGCAAGGGGAACAGGGCCAGGACCGCGTAATAGGTGAGGGCGGCGGCCCAGTCGGTGACGTCGTCGTTCCAGACGGCCGTCGGCGTCCGGCGCAAAGCAGCCCACCAGTGAGCCGTGGGACCGTCTGCATCGTCCATGACGCGGATGCTCTCACCCCGGTAGGTGCGGCGGGACGTACTGCGGTTTCAGTTCTCGGCGACGTCTCGGAGAAAGGCTTCCCGGACTGATGCCGGACATGCCCCTTTCCCGTCTTCTCATGAGGTCACGAAGGAGCATTGTTCAAACGCCTCCTTGGCCTTTCCTTTCGGCGTCATGGAGGACACCTCCCGACAGGTCGTGCGAATGGCTTCAGAAACGCGGGGCACTTGAGCGTGCAGGAGGTCGATAAAACATGGTTCCTTTGCTGCTCGTTCTGCTTCTCGCGCTGGTGCTCTTCGGGGCCGGCTTCGCGCTCAAGGTCCTCTGGTGGGTCGCCGTCGCCGTCCTGGTGCTGTGGCTTCTCGGCTTCGTCATGCGTTCCACCACCGCCGGTGGTGGCAGGGGGCGCTGGTACCGATGGTGATCTGACCCAGCGCGCCTTCATCGCGGGGTTCGGCCGATACGTCGGCCGAACCCCGTGCCTGTGCGATCGGACCTGTCCCGCTTCGAGGCGAGGCTCACAGTCCGTCGGCGGCGTTCCGGGGTACTCGACGCCATGAAGGTCCCCAAGACGTCTATTGCCATTTGACAACAATGAACCCAGGCAACAAAGTAACCGTGTCGTACCGCACGGGGAAGGATTACGGAATGGTGCGGTGGGCGGAGACCGCTCCGCGTGCTGGCCGCCGGCGCTCGTGGGCGCCGGGGTGTCCGGCGGCGCAGGCCGCCGTTCAGGCCGTGCGGTCGCCGGGCTGCGCGTGTATCTGCAGCGCGGCCGCGTCGCAGAACGCCGCCAGTCCCTCCAGCAGTGCCGCTCGTTTGCCGACGGGCATGAGCCTCAGCACCGCCTGTAGCTCCTGCTCCCTGCGCGCGCGCAGCTCGTCGAGGAAGGTGCGGCCCCGGTTGCTGAGGTGCAGCCGGATCTCGCGCCGGTCGGCCTTGCCGATCACGCGCTCGACGAAGCCGGCTGCGACCAGACGGTCGCAGAGCCGGCTGGTGGCGGGTGGCGTGGAGGAGAGCGCGTCACACAGCGTGCGCAGGTTGATACCGTCCTGGTGTTCCAAGGTCAGCAGCACTCGCATCTGCGATGCCGACGCCGGCGCAGTGGAGGCTCGACCCCACAGGACTTCCAGCAACTCTCCAGCCGTCGCGGTCACTCGGGCGACCTCGACGGGTTCCGGGTGGGGGCGGAAGACGGCCACTGTCACACTCTCGCAGGCACTGGGACGGTCGCCAGCGTACTAGGCGGCCGCGGCGGCCAGAGATGGTTCGGACGGCTTGGCGCGGCTTGTCGAGCGGCCTCGTCGCGAGCGAGGCCGGTAAGTGTCGGCCGAAGGATTGGTGTGTTTTCCACCGTGAACAGATATGTGACCGCTGAACGGGCTCTGCGTACAGCGGCACCCCATGAGTTGCTCGGCGCTGTCCGTCGTGTGCTGGTTGAGCAGTACGGGGCGGAGTCCGTCGAGCTGTTGATGGCCGATTACGGTCTGACGGTGCTCCAGCCGGTGTCGGAGCCGCCGCACGCCGTGGAGCCGGTTTCCGTGCACAACAGCGTGGTGGGCCGTGCTTTCGGTGCCCAGGAACCCGTCGTCGATTCCGCCGCCCACGGTCGCGTGCGCGTGCACCTTCCGGTCAGCGTGCGCGGGGACCGACTGGGCGTGCTGTCCGTGACCCTGCCGGAGCAGGGCGGGGTTCAGGACCTGCTCGGTGAGCTCTGCGACATCGCGCAGGTGCTCGGGCACGAGGTGGTCGTGGCAGAGCGGGACACCGACATCTATCTGCAGGCACGGCGCAAGGACCGGCTCACGCTGGCCGCCGAGATGCAGTGGCAGTTGCTGCCCGGGCGCTCCTGTTCCCGCCCCGAGTACGAGCTGGGCGCGCAGTTGGAGCCGGCGTATGCGATCTTCGGTGACAACTTCGACTGGTCCGCGACCGCCGACCACCTGATGCTCTACGTCACCAATGGCATGGGAGAGGGCATAGAAGCCTCCCTGCTGACGAATCTGGCCATCAACGCGCTGCGCAACGCCCGGCGCGCCGGTCTCGCCCTCGACGACCAGGCGGCCCTGGCCGACCAGGCGGTGTACGCCCACTATCAGGGCCGGTGCTACCTGTCGGTGCTGATGTTCGACTTCGACCTTGCGACGGGCCGTGCCAAGGTCGTGGACGCCGGCTCCCCGCAGTTGTTGCGGCTGCGAGGCGGGACGGTGGAACGCGTCACCTTCGAGGCGCAGCTTCCGCTGGGCATGTTCGAGGAGACCGACTATGTGGCCCAGGAGTTCCGGGTCGAGCCCGGTGACCGCCTCGTCTTCGTCAGCGACGGGGTGTACGCGGTCGCCGACCGCAAGGGGGAGGCGTACGGCGACATCGCCCTCGCCCGGGCGATCCAGGTCACCCGGCTGCTGCCGGCCGCCGAGGTTCCGCGCGCCATCCTGCGGGAGTTGACCGGCCACCGCGGTCGCTCCCTTCCCGACGACGACGCACTCGTCGTCTGCCTCGACTGGCATGGAAGCTGACCTGGTCCTCGATCGCCGCTGCCACCCCCCAGTATGTGGCGATCCCGTGTTGTTTGTGTCCGGCCCTCGACGCTAACGTTTGCCATGCGGCAATAATCGCGTCTCGGGTGTGGTCGATCGGCGGCCCTGTACAGAGGAGACGATCAAGGTGTCGGAGCAAGAGGCGGTCGGATCGACGGCGCGCCGACTGGGAGCTTTCCTGGAACTCCGCCGGGAGCAGATTGCTCAGCGTTGGGCCGATGAGCCTCTCTTCGGGACGGTCTTCACCGTGTCGCGCGAAGAAGCTGTCGACGCGTGCAAGGCCATCGTCGACGCGTTGACCGACGTCGCCTCGTCCGGACGCCTGGAAGACATCGCCTCGCCCGGCTTCGACAGCGTGCGCGACCAGCTGGGGCGCATGTCCGGTACGCGGATCCGGGCGGGGTCGAGCGCGGCCCGGATCGCCGACGAGGTGGCCGCCCTGCGGTCGCCGGTCGCCGAACTGCTGCGGGCGGAGTTCTCCGATCCCACCACTCCTGAGGCGGCCGAGGGGTTGCTGGCGCTGACGGTCCTGATGGGCACTCTGCGGCTGGTGGTGATGCAGACGGCGCTGAGCTCGGGCGAGGAGCTGATCGAACGGCAGCGGCAGCAGTTGCTCGAGGTCGCCACCCCCGTCATCAGCCTGTGGGACGGCGTCGTCGCCGTACCGCTGATCGGCACGCTGGACAGCGCCCGCAGCCAGGTCGTCATGGAGTCCTTGCTGGAGGGCATCGTCGGCATGCGCGCCCGCTACGCCATCCTGGACATCACGGGTGTGCCCACGGTCGACTCGCTCGTCGCCCAACACCTGATGAAGACCGTGGCCGCCGCGCGGCTCATGGGTGCCGAGTGCATCGTCTCCGGCATCCGCCCGGCCATCGCACAGACCATCGTGCAACTCGGCATCGATCTCAGCTCCGTCCTCACCCGTGCCTCACTCGCCGACGCCCTGGCCTACGCCCTCAGCCGGCTGGGCATCGAGGTGTCTCCCCGTGAGAGCACGCGATGAGCTTTCCTTCCCAGGGTCCCGCGACCGTGGTGCCCGTCCTGGCGCTGCGGGAGACCCTGCTGGTCACCCTTCAGGGGGAGCTGCACGACGGTATGGCCGAGCAACTCCAGGAGGACATAAACAGCCGGATCGCCAGCAGTGGGGCGACCGGTGTGATCATCGACATCTCCGGTGTGGAGATCGTCGACTCCTTCCTGGGGCGGATCCTTGCCGAGATCGCGGCGAGCGCCAGTCTGCTGGCCGCCCGTACGGTCGTCGCCGGCATGCGTCCGGCTGTGGCGATCACTCTGGTCGAGCTGGGTCTCACCCTGCCGGGACTGACCACCGCCCTTGACGTCGATCGCGCACTGGAACTCCTCACTCGCGCGTCCACGCCGAGCGCCTCGGACGGACGCGAGAGGGGGACGTGATGCCGGCCTCCGACCCCGCCGTCGAAACAAGCCTGCCGATCGGCTCGGACGCGGACCTCGCGTGGGTCCGCCAGCACGTACGCCAGACCGCCGCCGACCTCGGCTTCGGGCTGGTGCAGCAGACGAAGCTGGTCACCGCCGCCAGCGAACTGGCCCGCAACACCCTGGTCCACGGCGGCGGCGGACACGTGGAAATCACGCCCCTCACCCGAGGCGTGACCCCGGGGCTTCGGCTGTCGTTCGTCGACAGTGGCCCCGGCATCCGCGATGTCGAGCTGGCCATGACCGACGGATACACCAGCGGGGGCGGTCTGGGACTCGGGCTCAGCGGCGCCAAACGCCTCGTCGACGAGTTCGAGATCGACACCGAGCCCGGCCAGGGCACGACCGTCACCGTCATCGCCTGGACCACGGGCGTACCCGCGGCACGGACGGGGTTGTGATGGCGCGCGTCTGGGACATTCCGGTTCACGACTCCACGCGCGTACGCGACGTCCGGGTAGCCGTCGAGGCGGCCGGCACCCATGTCCCTCTCGATCCGCACCGGACCGCGGTCGCCACCCTGGTCGCCACCGAACTGGCCACCAACCTGGTCAAGCACGCCAGGGGCGGCCGCGTCGTGATCGACCTCGTCGACCGGCCCGGGGCGGTCACGCGCACTCCCGGGGTGCAGGTGACAGCCATCGACTACGGGCCGGGCATCCGCGACGTCACCGCGGCCCTCCGCGACGGGTACAGCACGAGCGAGGCGTCGCTGGGCGCAGGCCTGGGTACCTGCATGCGGATATCCAGCGGCTTCGACCTGTACAGCACTCCCCGTGGCACCATCGCGGTCGCCCGGGTCGACCAGGAGCCCGCGACGCGCCCGGAACGGATGTGGAAGGGCCCGACGCCGGGGGGGATCAACGTACCGCTCGGCCGGGACGAGCACTCGGGAGACGCCTGGAGCTGCGCCCGGTCGGGCACCCGCCTGACCCTGATGCTCGCCGACGGCCTCGGCCACGGCACCAAGGCGGCGCACGCGTCCAGCGCCGCCGTCGACGAACTGCATCGCTCGGCACACCTGCCGCCGGAGGAGATCCTGCGCCATATGCACCCGGCCCTCCGGCACACCCGCGGCGCGGCAGTCGCCGTGGCACAAGTGGACACCGGCACCGGTGAACTGGCCTTCGCCGGCGTCGGCAACATCGGGGCCCGCCTGCACGCCGGCGACTCCTGGGGGCACCTGATCTCCCACCCCGGTATCGTCGGCGCCCAGTTCCCGGCGACCGTGCCCGTACGTCGCGTGCCCTGGGGGCAGGGCAGCCTGCTCGTTCTGCACAGCGACGGTTTGCCCAGTCGATGGGTACCGCCGACCGATCCCGAACTGCTCACCCATGACCCGGCGGTGGTCGCGGCGACCATCCTGCGTGATGCCAGCAGCGCCGCCAGCCCCGTGCGCGACGACACCAGCGTGGCCGTCCTGGCCCCCGACCCCAGGGACCGACGCCATGATCCCGCCTGACGTCCAGAAGATCACCACAGCCGCCGAGACCGCCCGGGCCCGGGCCTTCGCGGCGCACCTCGCAGCCTCCCTGGGCGCGCCGGAGGTCGAACGGGCGCGCTTCCTCACCGCACTCACCGCACAGTTGCGGAAGTGTCTCGGCCAAGGCGGGGCGGAACTCACCCTCACCGTCCAGCAACCGGGTCCGGACAGTTCCGTGCGTCTGGAGGCGGTCGTACGGCCGACCGCACCGGCCCCGGAACACGCCTCGCGGTGGCACCTCGCTCTCTCCTGCCCCGGCCCCGTGACACAGGACCCGCCTCTCCCGGCGCACCCGAACGACATCGTGTCGGCCGAAGCCCTGCTGGCAGCGGATGAGGAGACGGCGGCGGTTCTGCGGAGGCTGGACGAGTCGGAGAACCTGCTTCGGCTCCACCGTGAGGAACTGCACCAGACCAACCAGGGTGTGCTGGCCCTGCACGCCGAACTGGACGCCGCCGCGCTGACCCAACGGGAACTGCTCGACGCGGAACGGGCCGCGCGCGGCGAGGCGGAGAAGGCACGGCGCCTGCTGACCTTCCTTGCCAACGCCAGTGCGGTCGTCACCGCGTCGCTCGATCACGAGGACATCGTGCGCCGCCTCCCGGAACTCCTCATGCCGGAGTACGCGAGCCAGGTCGACGTGTGGCTCTTCGACGAGGACGAGCGGACAGCCGGCCATGGTGTCCACTCCGCCGCCGCGGTGACCGCCGCCCGCACCGACCGCCCCCAGCACGCCGGACCGCACCCGGGTGGCCTGCCCGGCACCGACGACTGCCCACCCTCCGCCCTGTCGCCGCATCGGCCTCTGCTGTGCATCCCCCTGGCCGTGCGCCGGACCCTGGGCGTGCTGACCCTCACGGCACCGGGTGACCGCTTCGATGCCGACACCAGCGTCATGCTGATCGAACTGGCCCGCCGTGTCGCCATCGCCCTGGACAACGCCCTGCGCTACGAGCAGCACCGGGACACCGCCGAAGAGCTCCAGCGCGCCCAGCTCACCGACCTGCCCGCCGCCGATGGCCTGCACCTGGCGGCCCGGTACCTGCCCGCCACCCGTGGCCTCAACATCGGCGGCGACTGGTACGACGCCTTCTTCCAGCCCGACGGCAGCCTGCTGACCGTCATAGGGGACGTCACGGGGCACGGGCTGCGCGCGGCCGTCATCATGGGCCAGCTGCGCACGGCACTGCGCGCCTACGCGGTCGAGGAGACCAGCCCCGCCCGGATCCTCACACGGCTGCACCGCATGCTCTGCCACCAGCAGCCCAACCTCTACGCCACCGCCACGATCGCCCGCTTCAGGCCCGGCGAGCCCCAGGCGACATGGGCCGCCGCCGGCCACCCGCCGGCGGTGGTCCGTGCCCCCGGCGGCGCCGTGCGGGTCCTGGACGAGAAGCCCGGGGTCATGCTGGGCGTGCCGATCCCCTTCGAGTACGAGGACCACACGACCGAGATCGAACCGGGCTCGACTCTGGTGCTCTACACCGACGGTCTGGTCGAACGGCGTGCTGAAGGGATCGACGTGGGTATCGGGTTGCTCGCCCAGACCCTGGCGGCACTGCACGAAACCGACCTCGCAAACCTGGACGCGTGCGCCGAGTCCCTCCTCAAACCCCTGGTGCACGAGTCCGAGCGCGACGACGACGTCTGCCTCCTGCTGTGCCGCACCACTCCGCTCCCGAATTCCTGAACTCCGCCGAACCAGCCGCGTCACCGGTTGCCAGGGGGCTCTCCCAAGGCGGGCGGCGCCCCGCTCCGGGCGGCGAGAAAGGCCTTCATTCCGCGGCTCAGCGCCGACCGCTCCGCCGGGTGCATGGCCGTCAACGCGGCAGTCAGTGCCTGTGCCCGGCGCGACGCCACCTCGTCCAGTACGCGGTGTCCCTGTGTGGTGAGGATCAGCCGGACCTCGCGGCGGTTCTGCGGGTGCAGGGATCGTTCCAGCATTCCGGCCGCCTCCAGCCGGTCACACAGCCTGCTCGCCGTGGGCAGCCCTATGTCCAGCCGCTCGGCCAAAGCGGTCAGGTTCAGTTCGGGTGCCGCCTGAAGCGTCCGCAGCGCCCGCAACTGGTGCAGGGACAGCCGCAAGGCCGCCTCCTGAGCGGCCAGCGACCACAGGTCGGTGAGACTCTCCACAGCGTTGGCGATCTCCAGGGCGACGGCGTCCGGGCCATCACCGGATCCCTCCACGCGGTCGTCGCCTGGGCCGTCGAGACGGGTCACGAACACATCGCTTTCACTCAGTTTCGGACGCTGTAGAGATAATCCTCATCCCAAAGAGATAATCCTCATTCAATCGCTGTACCCGAAGGCAAGGGGTGCAAGCCGGTGCTGGATCGATGGAGGGCCCGGGCTTCGCTCCATGGTAGGAGTGCCCCTGGCCGGGCCGGGTGACGGCTGTTTCGCGCAGCCCGCCGACGGGTTCACCGTAGAGTGAGCCCCCGGCGAATGAGCCAAGAGGCTACTCCACCGAGGGCTTCGACCAGCAGGTTCCCCTGCCGGACCGACGGGATCATCTGCCCGTCATTCCGTGCTGAGCATTCCTTCGCGCAGGCGCGTAAGGAGGCGCGTGATCAGTCGGGAGATCTGCATCTGGGAGACGTTCAGGCGTTCGCCGATCTGGGCCTGGGTGAGCTCCTCGACGAAGCGCCAATGGATTATTTTGCGATCGCGTTCGTCCAGTTCGGCGATCATCGGTGCGAGGGCGTGGAAGTCCTCGACCCGTTCCATGGCCTCGTCCTCACCGCCGATGAAGTCCGCGAGCACGGCCTCACCGTCTTCGCTGCCGCTGATCGCGGCGTCCAGGGACGCCGACTTGTAGCCGTTGGAGGCCAGTTGGGCCTCGACGACCTCGTCCTCCGGGAGACTCATCAGCTCGGACAGCTCCCTGACCGTCGGTGTCCGACCCAGTCGGGTGCACAGTTCCTCATTGGCACGCGCGAGCTGGACGCGGGCTTCCTGGAGCCGGCGCGGGACGTGCACGGCCCAGGAGGTGTCCCGGAAGAAGCGCTTGATCTCGCCGACGATGTAGGGGATGGCGAAGGAGGTGAACTCGACCTCACGCGACAGCTCGAAGCGGTCGATGGCCTTGATCAGACCGATCACGCCGACCTGGACGATGTCCTCCATCTCCTCCGGACCCCGGCTGCGGAACCGGCCGGCGGCGTAGCGGACGAGGGACATGTTCATCTCGATCAGCGTGTTGCGCGCGTACTGGTGCTCCGGTGTTCCCTCGTCAGAAGCCGCCATCCGGCCGAAGAACAGCTTCGACATCTGCCGTGCATCCTTCGGCGTGACCTTGGACGGGTCCGCGACCTCCGGAACCTCCACCATCGGCTCGGCAGTCTGCACGGTCGTCGCCGCCATCAAGCACCCCTCCCAGTCGCTCTGCGTCCGCTTGCCGGTCCATCGACCGGCAAGCACGCGCATACCCCGGCCGCCGACGGGCATTCGTCGAGCGCCGTCGATTCCCGCCCGGCTCTCCGTCTCTGCGTCGGCGGACAGCGAGCCGGAGCTCATGGCGGTCCTCAGCACTCGATGATGTTGACCGCCAGCCCGCCCCGCGCCGTCTCCTTGTACTTCACGGACATGTCCGCGCCCGTGTCCTTCATCGTCTTGATGACCTTGTCCAGGGACACCTTGTGGGAGCCGTCACCGCGCATCGCCATCCGGGCCGCGGTGACCGCCTTGACCGCGGCCATGCCGTTGCGCTCGATGCAGGGGATCTGGACCAGGCCGCCGACCGGGTCGCAGGTGAGACCGAGGTTGTGCTCCATGCCGATCTCGGCGGCGTTCTCGACCTGTTCGGGAGAGCCGCCCAGCACCTCCGCGAGCGCGCCCGCCGCCATCGAGCAGGCGGAGCCGACCTCGCCCTGGCAGCCGACCTCGGCGCCGGAGATGGACGCGTTCTCCTTGAAGAGCATGCCGATCGCGCCCGCGGCCAGCAGGAAACGGACCACCCCGTCCTCGTCCGCGCCCGGCACGAAGTTGAGGTAGTAGTGCAGGACCGCCGGGATGATGCCCGCGGCGCCGTTCGTCGGGGCGGTCACCACGCGGCCGCCCGCCGCGTTCTCCTCGTTCACGGCCATCGCGTAGAGCGTGATCCACTCCATGGCGTGCGCCAACGGGTCGCCCTCGGCGCGGAGCTGGCGTGCGGAGAGCGCCGCCCGGCGCCGCACCTTCAGACCGCCGGGCAGGATGCCCTCACGGGACATGCCGCGGGACACGCACGCCTGCATGACGCGCCAGATGTCGAGGAGCCCCGAGCGGATCTCGTCCTCGGTGCGCCAGGCCCGCTCGTTCTCCAGCATCAGGGCGGAGATGGAAAGGCCCGTCTCCTTCGTCAGGCGCAGCAGCTCGTCGCCCGTGCGGAAGGGGTACTTCAGCACCGTGTCGTCCAGCTTGATGCGGTCCTGGCCGACCGCGTCCTCGTCGACGACGAAGCCGCCGCCCACCGAGTAGTACGTCTTCGACAGCAGCTCCGTGCCCGAGGCGTCGAACGCCCACAGGGTCATGCCGTTCGCGTGGTACGGGAGTGCCTTGCGGCGGTGCAGTTTCAGGTCGTCGTCGAAGGAGAACGGGATCTCGTGCTCGTCGAGAAGCCGGATCCGGCCGGACGACTTGATCGCCGCCACCCGCTCGTCCGCCGTCTCCACGTCCACCGTCCGCGGCGAGGCGCCCTCCAGGCCGAGCAGCACCGCCTTGGGGGTGCCGTGGCCGTGGCCGGTCGCGCCGAGGGAGCCGTACAGCTCGGCACGGACGGACGCGACGGAGCCCAGCAGCTCCTCGCCCCGCAGACGCCGCGCGAACATGCGGGCCGCGCGCATCGGTCCCACCGTGTGGGAGCTCGACGGGCCTATGCCGATCGAGAACAGGTCGAAGACCGAGATGGCCACGGGAACTCCTCCGAAAAGGGTGGGGGCACACGTCGTCGGGTGCCCCCACCGGGGAACTACTTGTTCAGACCGGGGTACAGCGGGTGCTTGTCGGCGAGCGCCTCGACCCGGGCCTTGAGCGCCTCGACGTCGTACGACGGCTTCAGCGCCTTGGCGATGACGTCCGCGACCTCGGCGAAGTCCTCCGCGGTGAAGCCGCGGGTGGCCAGCGCCGGGGTGCCGATCCGCAGACCCGAGGTGACCATCGGCGGGCGCGGGTCGTTCGGGACGGCGTTGCGGTTGACCGTGATGCCGACCTCGTGGAGGCGGTCCTCGGCCTGCTGCCCGTCCAGCGCGGACTCGCGCAGGTCGACCAGGATCAGGTGCACATCCGTGCCGCCGGACAGCACGTTCACCCCGGCCTCACGGGCGTCCGCCGCCGTCAGCCGCTCGGCCAGGATGCGCGCCCCCTCCACCGTACGCCGCTGCCGCTCCTTGAACTCCTCGCTCGCGGCGACCTTGAAGGAGACCGCCTTCGCCGCGATCACATGCTCCAGCGGACCGCCCTGGAAGCCCGGGAAGACCGAGGAGTTCAGCTTCTTCGCGAAGTCCTGCTTGGCGAGGATGATGCCGCCGCGCGGGCCGCCCAGCGTCTTGTGCGTGGTGGAGGTGACGACGTCGGCGTACGGCACCGGGTTGGGGTGCAGCCCGGCCGCGACCAGGCCCGCGAAGTGCGCCATGTCGACCCACAGGTACGCCTCGACCTCGTCGGCGATCCGGCGGAACTCGGCGAAGTCCAGCTGCCGCGGATACGCCGACCAGCCCGCGATGATCACCTTCGGGCGGTGCTCCTTGGCCAGCTTCTCCAGCTCGGCCATGTCGACGAGCCCGGTCGCCGGGTCCACGTGGTAGGCGACGACCTGGAACTGCTTGCCGGAGAAGTTCAGCCGCATCCCGTGGGTGAGGTGGCCGCCGTGCGCCAGGTCCAGGCCCAGGATGGTGTCGCCGGGCTGGGCCAGCGCGAACAGCGCGGCCTGGTTGGCGGAGGCACCCGAGTGCGGCTGCACGTTGGCGTACTCGGCGCCGAACAGCTCCTTGACCCGGTCGATGGCGATCTGCTCGGCGACGTCCACGTGCTCGCAGCCGCCGTAGTAGCGCCGTCCCGGATAGCCCTCGGCGTACTTGTTGGTCAGGACCGAGCCCTGGGCCTCCATCACCGCCAGCGGCGCGAAGTTCTCCGAGGCGATCATCTCGAGCGTCGACTGCTGGCGGTGCAGCTCGGCGTCGACCGCGGCGGCGATGTCCGGGTCGAGCTCGTGCAGGGGCGTGTTCAGTACGGACATGCGTCTACGGCTCCTCAGCCGGCGTTCTGGGCGGTGTACTCGTCGGCGGAGAGCAGATCGGCCGGCTCCTGGGTGACACGGACCTTGAAGAGCCAACCGCCCTCGAAGGGGGCCGAGTTGACCAGGGACGGGTCGTTCACCACGTCCTCGTTGATCTCGGTGACCTCACCGGTGACGGGGGAGTACAGGTCGCTGACCGACTTGGTCGACTCCAGCTCGCCGCAGGTCTCGCCCGCGGTCACGGCGGAGCCCACCTCGGGAAGCTGGGCGTACACGACATCGCCGAGCGCGTTGGCCGCGAACTCCGTGATGCCGACCGTCGAGACGCCGTCCTCGGCGGCCGACAGCCACTCGTGCTCCTTGCTGTAACGCAGCTGCTGGGGGTTGCTCATGGCCTGGATTCTCCTGTACGCGGTGGAGTGGTGATGAATGGGGGAGTGCTGAAAACGCGTGTGAGCAGCGAAAATGTGCGCGGGGTCACGTCCGGGGACGGCGCCCCCTCGCCCAGTCTCGGTCAGTGTCTACTTCTGCCGCTTGTAGAACGGCAGCGCCACGACCTCGTACGGCTCGTGACTGCCCCGGATGTCCACGCCGACACCCGCGGTACCCGGCGCCGAGTGCGCGGCGTCCACGTACGCCATCGCGATCGGCTTGCCCAGCGTGGGGGAGGGGGCGCCGGAGGTGACCTCGCCGATCACCTCGCCGCCCGCGACGACGGCGTACCCGGCGCGCGGGACCCGACGGCCCTCGGCGACCAGGCCGACGAGGACGCGCGGCGGGTTCTCCGCAGCCCTGGCGGCCGCCTCCTGGAGCGCCTCGCGCCCCACGAAGTCGCCCTCCTTCTCGAACTTCACCACCCGGCCGAGCCCGGCGTCGAACGGCGTGAGCGAGGTGGACAGTTCATGCCCGTACAGCGGCATGCCCGCCTCCAGGCGCAGCGTGTCGCGGCAGGACAGTCCGCAGGGCACCAGCCCGACGGGCGCTCCCGCCTCGGTCAGCGCCTGCCACAGCTTCTCCGCGTCACCGGGGGCGACGAACAGCTCGAAGCCGTCCTCACCGGTGTAGCCGGTGCGCGCGATGAGGGCGGGGACGCCGGCGACGGTGCCGGGCAGGCCGGCGTAGTACTTGAGGCCGTCGAGGTCGGCGTCGGTGAGCGACTTCAGGATGCCGGGGGACTCGGGGCCCTGCACGGCGATCAGCGCGTAGTTGTCCCGGTCGTCGCGCACCTCGGCGTCGAAGCCGGCCGAACGCTCCACCAGCGCGTCCAGCACCACCTGGGCGTTGGAGGCGTTGGCGACGACCAAGTATTCGGTCTCCGCGAGCCGGTAGACGATCAGGTCGTCGAGGATGCCGCCGTCGGCCCGGCAGATCATGGTGTAGCGGGCGCGGCCGACGCCGACGGAGGCGATGTTGCCGACCAGGGCGAAGTTCAGGAGCTGGGCGGCCTGCGGGCCGGTGACGGTGATCTCGCCCATGTGGGAGAGGTCGAAGAGTCCGGCCTTCGTGCGTACGGCGAGGTGCTCGTCGCGCTCGGAGCCGTAGCGCAGGGGCATGTCCCAGCCGGCGAAGTCGGTCATCGTCGCACCGAGCGAGCGATGCAGGGCATCGAGCGCGGTGTGACGGGGTGCGGTGCTGCTCATCGGACGGTCGTCTCCCAGGGCGAATGCAGACGGGCGAGGTCGTTCCTCCCCATCTGTCATCGGAACCTGAGAGGTTCGCCATGAAGTCATGGCTTGCACCTTGGGTGGGGCCACCGGATGAGGTGGCCCGCTTTTCAGATGTGCCTCGCCCGCGCGGTAACGGGGCCTGAGAGATTCAAGGGAGGGACTTGCTCCTTCGGCGCCCCGGCGACACAGAGGTACTGCCGGGGACTCTCCCGCGCGGATTCAAACGGCCGGTATGCAGTTGGCGCGCACATCATTGCACGCCTCGTGCGTGTGCGGCAGGGTCCCATCTTGTAACGGGGCTGTGGCCGGAACCGAACGCAACCGCGAGAGATCGTGCATTACCTTCTCTTTACATTAGGTGGGGAGAACCTTTCCTGACCCCGCGGGGAGGACGATCACGGTGAACAGGACCACGGTGTACGCCACGACCTCGGCTGTCGCGCTGCCCCAGCAGCCCGTGGCCCCGGCCGGGGAGGCAGGCCCCCACGCTCGGCTGCGCTCGCACGGGGGAACCCCCATGGCACCCGTGGTCCGCGACCTGCGCGACCGCTCGGGGCACAGCCCGCACGCCCTGCTGTTCGGCCCCCGAGACCTCGTGGTGGTCACCGGCCTGCCCGGCAGCGGCAAGTCCACGCTGATGGAGCGCGCGGTCCGCGGCATCCGCATCGACTCCCAGGACGCCCGGGACCGCTGGGAGGCCCGCACGCCCCGCTTCCTGCCCTACGCGCTCTACCGCCCCCTCGTCCGCCTCGCCCACTACGCCGGACTGCGCCGCGCCCTGCGCAGCGGCGAAGGGGTCGTCGTGCACGACTGCGGTACGCAGGCCTGGGTGCGCGGCTGGCTGGCGCGCGAGGCCCGCCGCCGCGGCGGCACCCTGCATCTGCTGCTGCTCGACGTCACGCCCGGCACGGCCCTGGACGGCCAGCGCGAGCGCGGCCGCGGCGTCTCGCGCTACGCCTTCCTGCGTCACCGCACGGCAGCGGCCCGGCTGATCCGCGCGGTGGAGCGGGGGGACCTGCCCGAGGGCGTCGGCTCGGCGGTGCTGCTGGACCGGGACGCGGCGGACGTGCTGCGCAGAATCGGTTTCGCGGGCTGACGCACGGACCAACCCCTTTGTCCGCCCCACCCGCTAGCCTTTCCAGCCACAGCAGTGGTTCTCAGCAGGCGGTCGGACACAGATGGACTTCGCAGCGGATCTCCCCGCGGACTTTCCCATGCAGACGCACCCCCATCCGCACGGCGGTTGGCCCGGCAACGAGCTGGAGGAGGTGCTGTCGGCCTCCCTCGGCATACCCTCGGCGGGCGGCCGGATCCTCGAGGTGCTCGGCCGCAGCTTCCTCTGGGTGCCGCTGCCGAACGGCGGCGACCTGAACAGCGGCCCCCTCGACCTGCCCACGCTGGAGATCGAGGGCCAGGCCTACGTGCCGGTCTTCAGCTCCGAGGAGCAGTTCCGGCAGGTCGTCGGCCCCCACATGGCGTACACGATCGCCCCGGCCGTCGAGTTCGCCCGCGGACTGCCCCCGCAGGTCGGTCTCGCCGTGAACCCGGACGGGGTGATCGGCATCCCGCTCCCGCCGGCCGCCGTCGCCGAACTCTGCCGCGTGGGCCGCACCCCGCTGGACGGCCCCGCCTCCGGCGGCCGGGTCCGGCTCTTCGAGCCGGACTGGCAGGACGACCCGATCGACTTCCTCGCCGCGGCCTCCGCCGAGTTCGCCGAGACGGGCGTGGTCGTCACGGCCCGCCGCTGCCTCGCCGCCGTCGAGACGGCCGACCCGGTCATGTTCGTGGGCGTCGAACTCTCCCAGCGGGAGGGTGACATCAGGGCGCTCCCCCTGGAGGCCCTGAGCAGGGCCATCACCAGGATCCCCACCCAGTGGCCGGTCAACCTGGTCCTCCTCGACGTGACGGACGACCCGGTGGCGATGTGGATGCGCGAACAGGTGCGCCCCTTCTATACGAGGGATCACCTGTAAGTGCTGTCAGGGGGAACGGACCACCAAATCCCGAGCTCCCGGGCGCTTAAGCTGTTGGCATACGCGGGGCAACCACCAGAAGGGGCACACACGTGAGCGCCAGCACCACGACCGGGACGGTCGAGAACATGCTGCGCCAGGTGACGCCAGGGCGCTACGACGCCTACGAGGCACTCCTCCGCGCACTCGCGACGCCCGGCTCCGGCCAGGTCTGGATGCTCCTGTGGCACGGCCAGGCGGGCTCCCCGGACGCCCAGTACGGAAACATGGAGGTCGACGGCTACGGCTACGCCCCGTGCGTCACCTCCGCCCAGGAACTCTCGGCCAGCGGCTGGAACAGGTCGTACGAGGTGGTCGACGGCCTTGACGTCGCCCGGACCCTGTACCCCGACCACTTCGGCCTCTGGCTCAACCCGCACGCACCGGGCGGTGGCGTGGGCATTCCCTGGCTGGACCTCCGCCGTATCGCCACCGGTCTGGAGCGCCAGGCGGCCGGCCCGCTGCGGATGTCGGAACCCACGATCGAGATCCCGCAGTTCTACGCCCTGCTCGCGCAGAACGCCCACCGCACCCCGGCCGTCCGCTCGTTGCGCCGCGCCTGGGTGCAGCCGGCGCTCGGGGCGCCGTATCTCGCCATCGGGCTCGACGTGTACGACACCAGCCCGCCCGCGGTGGACTCGGTGCGGGCGATGATGCAGCAGTCCATCGGCGCCGTCCCGGACGGACTGCCGGTGTCGACGGTGGCGATGTCGGACGAGTACGACCCCGTCGCGCTGTGGATGCGCGCGAGTGCCCGCCCCTTCTACGACCGCGAGGCCCACGTGGCCGCTCCGGCCCAGGCTCCGGCGGGCGGGTACGGCTACCCCGGTCCCGGGGCGTACTGAGGCCGAACCTGCCCGGCGCGGTCGCTCGGTTTTTCGCTCCAGCTCTGCGTTTCTCCGGGTGTTGCGAGGTTCGTCATGAAAACAAAATCCGGGTGAGCGGAAAATGAATTCTTCCGCTCACCCGGATGTTCCCCGTGTATTCCCCCGTGGTCAGCTCCCGGTCGGCGTCACGGCTTCGGCGTGCAGCCGTCGGTGCTCGTGGTCTGGCATTCCGCCCAGTGTTCCGACGAGGTGATTGCGTTGAGAACGCCCATGCTCTTCACGGGAACCTGGCTGCAGTCCCCGGCCTGCCGCCACTTCTCGATCGAGAAGCGGTGGTACTCGACCAGCGGCTGCGCGTAACCCCGCTTGTGAGGGTCGACGGTCATCGTGTCGGTCACGGTGACACCCGCGGCGGCCGTCTTGGTGACCGTGTAGTTGGTCTTGGCGTTCACCTCGGCGATGCCCCAGCTCACACTGGCGCCGCCTTCTACGCTCCAGCCGGAAGACCTCGTGGTGCTCGTCGTCTCCGCGATCGTGAGCGTGGAGGGGTGCGAGCTGCTGTTGTACTTGCTGCGGACGGGGCCGCGTGCCGCGTAGGAGCCGCCCGACAGCTTGCTCACTTCGTAATAGGTGAAGGGCTCGCAGTGCGAGGAAGGCCGCGCTGCCGCCGCAGTCGCCGTCGCGGGGACAATGGCAAAACTTCCGGCGATCAGAGCGGCGCTCGTCGCAACCGAATAGAGAGTGCGCTTCTTCATTTTCTTCACTTTTCTTCCCCGTTTCTTCCAGACCTGGTCAGTTGGCCTTGGAACTGTGGTGGCGGCAATGAAACTAGCCGTGCCGAATTGGTCCGGCAAGCATGTTGGTTTGGAGTTTTCAGCGGAATCCTCAGGGGAACCTCAGATTCGCAAAGGGCTGGAAAAATTGATTTGCGGCTAAGGGTTTCAATTGTCCGCTCTATGGGCGGGCGGTAAGTGGAGGGGAAGGGGTGAACCGGACATGGCAGCGGCTGGGTGTGACGTCGGTCACCCTCTCGTGCGCCCGGCTTGTGTCGCCCGGGCGTCCATCGCTGTGCCGTCGCCACTGGTTCTGCTGTCGGATCCGAGATCTATCTTCGCGCGTAGATAGTAGAGGAAAGGATCAAACATCCCTTTTGTCTCATGTGGCTCTGTCCGACCCCTGTGATTGGCCGTCCGGATAACGGAAGCTCTCAGTCGTCATCACGGTTGCGCATACTTTCTCCGTCAGGCCTGGCGCGTGATCGCGAGCGCGTTGAAGACTCCCCTCCAAAGACGCGTGGTCGGCCCATCCTCTGAGCCGGGACCGATCGGTACCCGTCGGAGGATCAACTCGACAGTTCGGCCGTAACCATCTGCGGCCACCGCGCAGCAGGTAAGCGAACCAAGCCGCCCACAGCGGCGGTACAAAGGCCGGTCACCACCGGCGAGAGGGGTCAGGTCATTGTGACCGCACCGATCGAGACCACGGGGGCGGAAGCCGGAGCGCAGCCCGAGGCCGTGCTCGCCGGCGCCAAGAAGAGCCAGATCGAGGGGCGTTCACTCACCCAGATCGCCTGGACCCGGTTCAAGCGGGACAAGGTGGCGGTGGCGGGTGGCGTCGTCGTCATCTGCCTTGTGCTGATGGCCGTGCTCGCCAAGCCGATCGAGTGGGTCTTCGGTCTCGACCCCGACAAGTTCCACCAGAACCTCATCGACCCGGCGCTGCTGGCCCCCAAGGGCGGCTGGGGCGGCATGAGCTGGTCGCACCCCCTCGGTGTGGAGCCGCAGTACGGCCGTGACATGCTCGCCCGCATCATCGACGGTTCCTGGGTCTCGCTCCTCGTCGCCGGCGGCGCCACCGTGCTGTCGGTGGTGATCGGCACTGTGCTGGGCATCGTCGCGGGGTACTACGGCGGCTGGGTGGACAGCATCGTCAGCAAGCTGATGGACACCTTCCTCGCCTTCCCGCTCCTGCTCTTCGCCATCGCCATCTCCGCCTCGGTGCAGGACGGTTTCTTCGGGCTCAACGGCCTGTCGCTGCGCATCTCCGTGCTGATCTTCGTGATCGGCTTCTTCAGCTGGCCCTACATCGGCCGTATCGTCCGCGCCCAGACCTTGAGTCTCCGGAAGCGGGAGTTCATCGAGGCGGCCCACAGTCTCGGGGCGCGTGGTCCGTACGTGCTGTTCCGTGAGCTGCTCCCCAACCTCGTCGCGCCGATCCTCGTCTACTCGACGCTGATCATCCCGACGAACATCCTCTTCGAGGCCGCGCTGAGCTTCCTCGGTGTCGGCATCGCTCCGCCGCAGGCCTCCTGGGGCGGAATGCTCAGCAATGCCGTGGATCTCTACACCGCAGATCCGCAGTACATGTTCGTGCCCGGACTGGCGATCTTCATCACCGTCCTGGCCTTCAATCTGCTGGGTGACGGGCTGCGTGATGCGCTCGATCCTCGCAGCAAGTGATCCATCGATAGAGGGGGCTTTCCTCACCGTGAAGACGAGAAGGGTGACCGCCGCCGTGGCGTCGGTCCTGGCGCTCTCGCTCGGCGCCGCCGCGTGCGGCGGAGGCGGCAACAGCAGCAGTGGTGGCAGCGGCAAGAAGGACGCGGCGCTGGACTCCATAGTCAATGCGTCCAGCAAGAAGGGAGGCACGGTCGCGTTCGAGCACTCCGACGTGCCGGACTCCCTGGACCCGGGCAACACGTACTACGGCTGGGTGCAGAACTTCTCCCGCCTCTACGCGCGTACGCTCACCACGTTCAAACCGGCGGCTGGCAAGGCCGGTCTCACGGTCGTCCCCGACCTCGCCGAGTCCCTGGGCAAGGCGAGCGCCGACGCGAAGACCTGGACGTACCACCTGCGCGCGGGCCTGAAGTTCCAGGACGGCACGCCGATCACGTCCAAGGACGTCAAGTACGCGGTCGAGCGCTCCAACTTCGCGCCCGACGCGCTGTCCAACGGCCCCACGTACTTCAAGTCGTACCTGGTCGGCGGCGACAAGTACCAGGGCCCCTACAAGGACAAGTCGGCCGGTGGCCTGAAGTCGATCGAGACCCCGGACGACCGGACGATCGTCTTCAAGCTGAACCAGCCCTTCGCCGACTTCGACTACCTGGCGACCTTCTCCCAGACGGCCCCCGTGCCGCAGGCGAAGGACGACGGTGCGAAGTACGTGCAGCACATCGTGTCCTCGGGCCCGTACAAGTTCCAGTCGTACGAGGAGGGCCGTGGTGCCACTCTCGTCCGCAACACGAGCTGGGACGCCAAGACGGACCCGATCCGCAAGGCGCAGCCGGACAAGATCACGATCAAGTTCAAGGTCAACCCGGTCACGGTCGACAACGACCTGCTCGCCGACAAGATCACCGCTGACGCGGCCGGCACCGGCGTGCAGCCGCAGACCCAGCCGAGGGTTCTGAGCGGCAAGTACGCCAAGCAGACGGACAACTCGTACGCGGGTGCGACGCAGTACATCGCGCTGAACGTGCACGTGGCGCCGTTCGACAACATCGACTGCCGCAAGGCCGTGCAGTACGGCATCGACAAGCAGTCGGTGCTCGACGCCGTGGGTGGCTCGCCCAAGGGTGACGTGGCCACCACGCTGCTGCCGCCGTCGGTGAACGGCTACACGAAGTTCGACAAGTACCCCGTCGTGGGCGACACCGCCAAGGCGCGGACGGCGGACAGGATCGCCAAGGCCAAGGCGGCGCTGAAGGCGTGCGGCAAGCCGAACGGCTTCTCCACCACGCTGACGGCTCGTTCGGACCGCCCTGCCGAGGTTGCGGCAGCCACGGCCATCCAGAACTCGCTGAAGGCCGTCGGCATCAACGTGGACATCAAGCAGTTCCCGTCCGGCAAGTACTTCTCGAACTTCGCCGGTGTCCCGAGCTACGTCCACGACCACAAGCTGGGCATGCTGTCCATGGCCTGGGGCGCCGACTGGCCGACCGGCTACGGCTTCCTGGACCAGATCGTCAACGGTGCGGCCATCAAGCCGTCGGGTGGTAACAACCTGATGGAGCTGAACGACCCGAAGATCAACGACGCCCTGAAGTCCGCGATCGCCAACACCGACTCCGCCGCCCGCACCAAGGCCTGGGGCGACATCGACAAGATGGTCATGGACAACGGCTCGGTCGTTCCGCTGCTCTACCGCAAGAACCTGTTGCTCCGGCCGACGTCCGCGACCAACGTGACGGTCACGCAGGCGTACCTCGGTATGTACGACTACCTGCTGCTGAGCTCGTCGAAGTAAGCACAGGCCGGATTCCCCTGAAAGGCAGGTGAAGGCACCGGGCGGCCGGGACGGGCAAACCCCGTCCCGGCCGCTGGGAGCCGCACAGCTGTGGCTGCGTACATCATCCGACGCGTCTTGGGCGCATTCGTACTGCTGCTGGTGGTCAGCGCAGTCACCTTCGGCATCTTCTTCCTGGTCCCGCGCCTCGGCGGCCAGACGGCCACCCAGCTGGCCTCCCAGTACGTGGGCAAGGACGCCAACCCCGCGTCCGTCGCCGCGATCAAGCGGAACCTTGGTTTCGACCAGCCCATCTACATCCAGTACTGGCACTACCTCAAGGGCTTGTTCGTAGGCGCCGACTACAAGTTCGGTCCCGACGCGACGCATTGCGACGCGCCGTGCTTCGGGTACTCCTTCAAGAGCCATGTCGAGGTGTGGCCGCAGCTCACGCAGCGCATCCCGATCTCCTTCTCGCTGGCCGTCGGCGCAGCCGTGATCTGGGTGATCTTCGGCGTCACGACCGGTGTCATCTCGGCGCTGCGCAAGGGCAAGCCGGTGGACCGCATCTCGATGTTCATCGCGCTCGCCGGCGTCTCGCTGCCGATCTTCTTCACCGGCCAGGTGATCAACGCGCTGTTCGTCTACCAGTTCCCCATCTGGGACAGCACGGACTATGTGCCGTTCACGCAGAATCCGGCCGAATGGGCATGGCATCTGCTGCTGCCATGGATCAGCCTCGCGTTCCTCTTCTCCGCTCTCTACGCCCGGCTCACCCGGGCAGGCATGCTGGAGACCATGGGCGAGGACTACATCCGGACGGCACGGGCCAAGGGCCTCAAGGAGCGCACGGTCGTGACGAAGCACGGCCTCAGAGCCGCGCTGACTCCCATCGTCACCATCTTCGGCATGGACTTCGGCACCTTGATCGGTACCGCGGTGCTCACCGAGACCGTCTTCTCCCTCCAGGGCATCGGCGCGTATTCCATCCAGTCCATCAAGGACAACGACCTGCCCATCGTCATGGGCGTCACCCTGGTCGCTGCCTTCTTCATCGTCTTCTGCAATCTCATCGTCGACCTGGTGTACGCCGCCATCGACCCCCGCGTGAGGTACTCGTGAGCAAGCTCGAAAAGGCGGCGTTGGGCGAACCGACCACTGCCGCCCCGTCCGACGCCGACGACGCGTTCCTCTCCGTGCGCGATCTGCGCATCCACTTCGACACGGACGACGGTCTGGTCAAGTCGGTGGACGGTGTCAGCTTCGACGTCCGCCGCGGCCGGACGCTGGGCATCGTCGGTGAGTCCGGTTCCGGAAAGTCCGTCACCTCCCTCGGGGTGATGGGCCTGCACCGCCAGGCCAACGCCCGGGTCAGCGGCGAAGTCTGGCTGGACGGTCAGGAGCTGATCGCGGCCGATCCGGACGAGGTCCGCCGCCTGCGCGGCCGGAAGATGGCGATGATCTTCCAGGACCCGCTGTCGGCCATGCACCCGTTCTACAGCGTCGGGGCGCAGATCATCGAGGCGTACCGGGTCCACCACGACGTGTCCAAGAAGGTGGCCAGGCAGCGGGCCATCGAGATGCTGGACCGGGTGGGCATCCCGGAGCCGGACAAGCGTGTGGACGGCTACCCGCACGAGTTCTCCGGCGGTATGCGCCAGCGCGCGATGATCGCGATGTCGCTGGTCAACAACCCCGAGCTGCTCATCGCGGACGAGCCGACGACCGCCCTGGACGTGACCGTCCAGGCGCAGATCCTCGACCTGATCCGCGATCTGCAGAAGGAGTTCGGCTCCGCGGTCATCATGATCACGCACGATCTCGGTGTCGTCGCCGAGATGGCCGACGACCTGCTGGTCATGTACGGCGGCCGGTGCGTGGAGCGCGGCTCGGCGGAGTCGGTGTTCTCCGCGCCCCGCCATCCCTACACCTGGGGCCTGCTGGGCTCGATGCCGCGGCTGGACCGCGAGGACACCGACCGGCTCATCCCGATCAAGGGTTCCCCGCCCTCCCTGATCAACGTCCCGTCGGGCTGCGCCTTCAACCCGCGCTGCCCGTACGCCGACATCCCGAAGGACAACGTCACCCGCACGGTCCGCCCCGAGCTGACCGAGGTCGGCAGCCGGCACTGGGCCGCCTGCCACATGACGCAGGAGCAGCGGGAGCGTATCTGGACCGAAGAGATTGCGCCGAAGCTGTGAGCGAGGACAAGGCAGTGAGCATCCCTGCGCAGAGCCAAGGCGACCTGGCCACCAAGGCGGACGCCGCGCCCGGCGAGACCCTGCTGAAGGTGACCGGGCTCCAGAAGCACTTCCCGATCAAGAAGGGCCTGCTCCAGCGGCAGGTCGGCGCCGTGCACGCGGTCGACGGCATCGACTTCGAGGTCAAGGCCGGCGAGACCCTCGGTGTCGTGGGCGAGTCCGGCTGCGGCAAGTCGACGATGGGCCGGCTGATCACCCGGCTGCTCGAACCGACCGGCGGCACGGTCGAGTTCGAGGGCAAGGACATCACGCACCTCGGTGTGAGCGGCATGCGTCCGCTGCGCCGCGATGTGCAGATGATCTTCCAGGACCCGTACTCCTCGCTGAACCCGCGCCACACCATCGGCACGATCGTCGGCGCCCCCTTCAGGCTGCAGGGCGTCGAGCCCGAGGGCGGCATCAAGAAGGAAGTGCAGCGGCTGCTGTCGGTGGTCGGTCTCAACCCCGAGCACTACAACCGCTATCCGCACGAGTTCTCCGGCGGTCAGCGCCAGCGCATCGGCATCGCCCGCGCGCTCGCCCTGAACCCGAAGCTGGTCGTGGCGGACGAGCCGGTCTCCGCGCTGGACGTGTCGATCCAGGCGCAGGTCGTCAACCTGCTCGACGACCTCCAGCAGGAGCTGGGCCTGACGTACGTGATCATCGCGCACGACCTCTCGGTCGTCCGGCACGTCTCGGACCGGATCGCGGTGATGTACCTCGGCAAGATCGTCGAGCTGGCCGACCGTGAGTCGCTGTACCGGGCGCCGATGCACCCGTACACCAAGGCGCTCATGTCTGCGGTGCCGATCCCGGACCCGAAGCGGAAGAACGCCAAGAGCGAGCGCATCCTGCTCAAGGGCGACGTGCCCTCGCCGATCTCCCCGCCGAGTGGCTGCCGCTTCCACACGCGGTGCTGGAAGGCGACGGAGATCTGCAAGACGACCGAGCCGAAGCTGGTCGAGCTCAAGCCCGGCCAGCAGGTCGCCTGCCACCACCCGGAGAACTTCGAGGACCAGGCGCCCCAGGACACCGTCCTGCTGACGGCCGCCAAGGAGGCGGCCGAGCTGGTTTCCGACGAGGTGCTCGCGGAGTCGGCGGAGACGTCGGCGGCGGTGGCGGCGGTGGCGGCGGAGGTCGCCGCCGAGCCCGAGCCCGAGCCCGAGGCCGAAGCAGACGTGGCGGCGGAGGAGCCCGCGGAAGCGGAGGAGCCCGCGGAGGCGGCGCCCGCCGCCGAGTCCGGGAAGCCGGAAACCGGCGGCGAGAAGTAACCCGGAATCCATCAGGGTGAATGCTCCGGCAGTCCGAACGGGCTGCCGGAGCATTCGCGCGACCGGGGGACCGGTCAGGAGTCAACTCCCCGATAGGCATGACGACTTGGTAAAGCCATGTACATGCCCATCAGGGGGAGTGCAGAGTCGGGCGTATCCGTCTGATCGGACCACGCACCGAAGGGGCTACCCATGGCACTCTCCCGTTCGGCACGCTTAGGGGCCGTCGCGACCGCGGCGGCCTCCTTCTTCGTCATAGCCGCCTCCGCCGCCCCCACCCCGGGCGCTCGGGGCATCGGCGACCCCTACTTCCCCGACCTCGGCAACGGCGGCTTCGACGCCCGCCACTACGCCCTCGACGTGGCGTACGACCCGGACACCGACCGCCTGGACGGGCGTACGACGCTCACCGCCCGCGCCACCCAGACCCTCTCCTCCTTCGACCTGGACCTGCAGAAACTGGAGGTCACCGCGGTCGAAGTGAACGGCAGACGCGCCGGGTTCACCCGGGACGGCGACGAACTGCGCATCACGCCGAAGGGAGTGCTGCCCAAGGGGCACACCTTCACGGTCACCGTCACCTACGGCGGTGTCCCCGAACCCCTCAACGGCCCGATCATCTTCGGCTCCGACTACGGGTGGATGAAGACCCCCGACGGCGTCTTCGTCGCCTGCGAACCCAATGCCGCCTCCACCTGGTTCCCGTCCAGCGACCACCCCGACGACAAGGCCACCTACGACATCCGTATCAAGGCGCCCAAGGGTCTGACCGGCGTCTCCAACGGCCGTCTCGTCTCGACGTACGACAAGGGCGACTCGACGTACACCCACTGGCGCGAGTCGAAACCCATGGCGACCTATCTCGCGACCGCCACCATCGGGAAGTTCGACGTGAAGACCGGCACCACGCCTTCCGGGATCCCGATCTACGTCGCCATCGACCCGGTGCTCGCGAACAGCAACAACGTCGACGTGTACGCCGTCACCGCGGCGGCCACCGACTACTGGTCGCAGGTCTTCGGGCCGTACCCCTTCGAGGAGACCGGCGCGATCGTCGACGACATGCCCCAGGCCGGGTTCTCGCTGGAGGTGCAGAGCAAGCCGGCGTACTCGGCCGTGCGCAGCGAGTCGACGATCGTGCACGAGCTCGCCCACCAGTGGTTCGGCGACTCGGTCTCGGTCGAGCGCTGGAAGGACATCTGGCTCAACGAGGGCTTCGCCACCTACGCCCAGTGGCTGTGGGCCGAGCACCAGGGCACCCGCAGCGCCCACGACTCGTTCCTGGCCGCTTACAACGCCCGCGCCGCCGACAACCCCTTCTGGCAGATCACCGTCGCCGACCCGCAGCGCGACACCATGTTCGCCTCCGCGGTCTACCAGCGCGGGGCGATGACGCTCCAGACGCTGCGCGAACGCATCGGCGACGAGGCGTTCTTCAGGCTGCTGCCGGCCTGGACCAGGATCCACCGCTACGGCAACGCGAACACCGGGCAGTTCATCGCGCTCGCCGAGAAGATCTCCGGGCAGAACCTCGACGACCTGTTCCAGAAGTGGATCTACACCACCGGCAAACCGGCCCTGTGAGGACCGTGCGGGCCCCCGAGTAAGAATGTGGGGTGCTCCAGCAACTGTTCAGCCCCTCCGTCCAGCACACGCTCGACCTCGTCGGCATCTTTGTGTTCGCCATCTCCGGCGCGCTGCTGGCCGTCCGCAAGAACTTCGACGTCTTCGGCATCGCCGTGCTCGCCGAGGTCACCGCGCTGGGCGGAGGGCTGTTCCGGGACCTGATCATCGGGGCCGTGCCCCCGGCCGCCTTCACGGACCTGGGCTACTTCATCACCCCGCTGCTCGCCGCTCTCATGGTGGTCTTCCTGCACCCGCACGTCGAGCGCATCCAGGTCGCCGTCAACGTCTTCGACGCGGCCGGCCTCGGTCTGTTCTGCGTCGCCGGAACGATCAAGGCGTACGAGTACGGGCTCGGTCTCACCCAGTCGGCGACCCTCGGCCTCGCCACCGCCGTCGGGGGCGGTGTGCTCAGGGACGTCCTGGCCAACGAGGTGCCGTCACTGCTGCGCTGGGACCGCGACCTGTACGCGGTCCCAGCGATCGTCGGCTCCACCATGGCCGTCCTCTGCCTCCGCTACGACGCCCTGACGCCGTTCACCAGCGGGCTCGCGGTCGTCACCGCCTTCGTGTTGCGCCTGCTTGCGATGAAGTACCACTGGCGAGCGCCGCGTGCGTGGAATCGCCGGTCGACGGTGCGGGAGGAGTAGTGCTCCGGACCCGCGCGTGGTGCCGGCCCATCTCCACGGTGAGCCAGCGGAACGACGGGACCACCTGCGGCCGCCACAGCGCCATGGTGTGGCCGCCCGCGCTCTTCGGGATGAAGATGACATGCACCGTGGTCGGCGCCTTCGCGATCTGTTCGAGGGCGACGCCGGCCTCGTAGCCGTCGCGCGGCTGGCCGGAGATGTACAGCGCGATCCGGGGCGGGGCGGGCGACTTCCTCAGCAGCAGGAAGGGGTTGTTCTCGGCCCGGACCGTCGGGTTCTGCGAGGCGAGCGAATTGCGTTCGCCGATCGGGTCGTTGTAGCCGGACATGCTGATCGCGGCCATGTAGCGGTTCGGGTGCGCGACGGCCAGCTTGACCGCGCAGTGCGCCCCGGCCGAGTACCCGGCGACCGCCCAGCCCTTGGGGCCGGGCTCGGCGCGGAAGTTGTCCATGACCATCTTCGGCACGTCGATGCTGAGCCAGCTGTCGGCGTTGACCTGGCCCGGGATGTTGGCGCAGCCGGTGTCCACGCCGGCCAGCAGGTTGGTGCGCGGGGCGACCAGAATGAACGGCGCGACCTGGCCGCTGCGCATCAGCGGGGCCAGCTGCTGGGTCGCCTTCATCGACCCGAACCAGGCCTTCGCCGAGCCCGGGTAGCCTGGGAGCAGCTCGACCACGGGGAACTTGCGGTGGCGGTAGGCGGGCTCGTTGTACTGCGGCGGCAGCCACACGTAGACCTCGGCGTTCACGCCGGAGACACGGCCCTTGAGCTCCGTCTGGCGCACCCCGCGCATGCCCGGTCCGGTGGCCGGGGTGAAGTCCTGCTTGACCCTGGGCAACCGTTTCAGCGCTATTCCGCCGGTGCCGTCGGCGCCCAGGTTGGCCGCCTGCTGCACATGGTTGCCCGTGCCGAGCAGGTCGGCCCAGTTGTCGTAGAGGTTGTTGGCGTTGTTGATGAACACGAAGACCAACGCGACGGCCGTCCCCTGGGCGAACAGCAGCATCAGCATCCGGGCCGCCATGCGCAGCGCTCTCGGCCCGCGCATCCGCGTCCACAGGACGAGCGGCAGTATCAGGGCGATCGCGAACAGCACGATCAGCGTGTAGAGGAACGCAGTCCCGGTGAGGCTCATGTCCCCATAGAGGGGGAGAGGCGCCCCGGGGTTGAGGACGAGTGGGGACACTTACCAAGAAATTGCCGGAACCTCACCCGGGAGGACGGCGGCCGAATGGGACGTGTCATGCGCCCGTAACCTGGAAAGCTACCGCTTAGTAGTTTGTCGTTGTACGGTTCAGGCATGCCAGAAGCAGCTTCCGTGCAGGCCACCAGGGCCACCATCGGTGACAGCGAGTTCGACCGGGACACCGCGCTCGTCGCTCGCGCACCCGGCGTGTACGACATCGACCTCTCCGCCGGCTGGACCATCATCAACGCCGTCAACGGCGGCTATCTGCTGGCCGTCCTCGGCCGCGCCCTCGCGGACGCCTTGCCGCACGCCGACCCGTTCACGATCTCGGCGCACTACCTGACGGCGTCCCAGCCGGGCCCGGCGGTCATCCGCACCGAGGTCGTACGGACGGGCCGCACCCTGTCGACCGGCCAGGCCTCGCTCTTCCAGTACGACGAGCAGGGCCGCGAGGTGGAACGCATCCGTGTCCTCGCCTCCTACGGCGACCTGGACGCCCTGCCGGACGACGTCCGTACGACGGCGCAGCCGCCGGCGTTCCCGCCCATGGACCAGTGCTTCGGCCCCCAGGACGGGCCGGCCCCCGTGGATGGCAGCTCGGCGATCACCGACCGCCTGATGATCAAGCTGGACCCGGCCACCATCGGCTGGGCGGTCGGCGCACCGTCCGGCAAGGGCGAGATGCGCGCCTGGTTCGGCCTGGCGGACGGCCGGGACGCCGACCCGCTCTCGCTCCTCCTGGCGGTGGACGCACTCCCGCCCACCGCCTTCGAACTCGGCCTGAAGGGCTGGGTGCCCACGGTGGAACTCACGGTCCACGTCCGCTCCCGCCCGGCCCCCGGCCCCCTCCGCGTCTCGATCACCACCCGCAACCTGGCCGGCGGCTTCCTGGAGGAGGACGCGGAGGTCTGGGACAGCAACGACCGCCTGGTGGCCCAGTCCCGCCAACTGGCCCGCGTGAGGCTCGGCTGAGCGGGGTGGCGTGAGGCGGCGGCCTTCGCCCCCGCCGCCCTGGGGGCTGCCGCCCCCAGACCACCGCTTCGGCCTGAACGGCCTCGTCCTCAAACACCGGACGGGCTGAAGAAATCCAGCCCACAAGGGCGAGATCGAGAAGCGGTCCGTGGCGGGCGGTCAGGCTCGGCTGAGCGGAGCCCTTCCCAGCCAGGCTGCCAACTGGCGGTAGCTGTCGGCTCCTTCAGGGGCCGGCAGGACGTCGCCGAAGGGAGTCCGCTCGTCGCGCTGCGGGTCAGGCAGAACACGACGAGCGGCGGCGAGGGCGAAGTCGGCCAGCTCCGGGTCGAGTTCGAAGGGGTGGCCGAGCGACTCGGAGAGGTCCCAGGTGTGGGTGACCAGTTCCATGACGTAGCCGGACAGGGCCGCGCGGCCCGGGACCTCGCCCCAGGGGACGCGCACCGGCGCCTCCATGCGGTCGTCGCCCGCCCACGCCCTGAGGACCCGGGTGCGGACCTCGTCGTACTCGGCCGTCCAGTCGTCGTCGGCCACGCCGTCCACGAACGGGTGTACGGCGAGCCCGTCGCCGCCCTCGCCGACCACCGCGATGCGCAGGGTGCCGCCCACCATGTGGCTGAGCAGCGTGCGCACGTCGAACTCGGCGCAGGGGGTCGGACCGGCCAGCTGCTCGGGACGTACGGTCTTGATGAGCGCAGCCGCCTGCTCGGTGGCGCGGGTGTACACGGGACGGGGATCGATGGCGTTCATGGCGTTCATCGGGGCCTCTCTCTGACGGTCTCTTCGGGTCGGAGAGTCGCCGCATAACCTGACAGTTTCCGTCAACATTTGCCGGGGACTTCGTGCGGCGCGATTCTGGTGCGGTGAAGTCCGACCGACTGCTCTCGATCCTGCTGCTCCTGCAGACCCGCGGCCGCGTCCCCGCGCACGAACTCGCCGACCGGCTCGAGGTGTCGGTGCGGACCATCTACCGGGACGTCGAGGCCCTGTCCGCCTCCGGTGTCCCGGTCTACGCGGAGCGCGGGCGGCACGGCGGGATCGAGCTGCTCGCCGGGTTCCGTACCGACGTCACAGGGCTGACCGTCGACGAGTCCCGCGCCCTGTTCATCCTCGCCGCCCAGGGCGCACACGCCGCACTCGGCCTGGACGCGGCGCTCGGCTCGGCGCTGCGCAAGGTGATGGCCGCGCTGCCGGCCCCGTACCGCCCGGCGGCCGAGGTGACCTCCCGCCGCATCCTCGTCGACGCCACGCGCTGGAAGGGCGGTCCGCAGCCCGCCGTGGACCTGGACACCCTGCAGGACGCCGTCTTCGCCGACCGCCGGCTGCGGCTGCGCTACCGGCACAGCGGGGCGCAGAAGGCGCGGACGTACACCGTCGACCCGTACGGGCTCGTGTCGAAGGCGGGCATCTGGTACCTCGTCGCCGACCGGCGCGCGAAACCGCAGCTCTTCCGCGCCGACCGGGTGCAGTCCGCCACCGTCCTGGACGACGGGGTGAAGCGGCGGCCGGGGGTCGAACTCGCCGATGCCTGGGAGGTGTTGCGCCGCCAGGTCGAGGAGCGGCCCGGCGGACTCGACGTCGCCGTCCGCGTCCGCCGCGACCGCCTCGACATGTTCCTGCGCCTGCACGCCTCGCAGCTCGCCGGACTCCCCGAGGACGACGGCGAGGGCGAGTGGGTGACCGCGCGGCTCTCGTACCGCGTGGTCCGCGAGGCGCGCCAGCTGCTGCAGTTCGCCGACCACGTGGAGGTCCTCTCGCCGCCCGAGGTGCGCGCGGAGCTGGCCGCCGCGGCCGCCTCTGTCACGGACCTGTACCAGCGAGTAGGCGAGAGCGGTTTGTGAAGTAGCAGGTCAGCGCGGTCTCTTGGGATCCGCTTTACCTGAATCACAGGCCGGGGACAGACCGCCCCCAAGGAAGCCCTAAGCGCCGTTGATTGAGTTCCCGCACTCGAGGCTCCCTCATCTCCCTTCATCCTCCTTGGAGTTGTTTCTCATGAAGCGTGTGCGTCTCGTCCCGGCGGTGGCTCTGCTGGCGCTCTCGCCTCTGGTCCTGGCGGCCTGCGGCTCGGGCGACTCGTCGTCGTCGAACAGCGGCAACTCGGGGCAGCAGCAAGCCTGTCAGGCACCGACCGGCAACGCCACCGGGCGCCCGAGCGGTGCCCCCTCGGGCGCCCCCACCGGCAACGCCACCGCCAGGCCCTCCGGTGCCCCCTCGGGCATGCCGAGCGGCGCGCCCAGCGCCGGTGCGGCCGCGGGCGGCGGTCAGGGCGGTCCCGGTGGAGGCGGCCAGGGCGGCGGCTGCGGCGGTGGTCAGGGCGGCCCCGGTGGCGGTGGTGCCGCACCCAGCGGCGCCCCCACCGCGCAAGCTACGAAGAACTGACCTCGGACGCGGTACGGCAAGGGGCGGCACCCCCCGGTGAAACAGGGGGGCCGTCCCTTGGTGCTGCCCGGGCTCAGTCCGCCCAGTGGTGCCGCCCGATGCTGATCAGCCGCATCTGACGGGTCGCGATCTGCGCCACGCGCTCCCGGTCCTCCTTGGTGCCCTCCAGGGACTCCAGGAACAGCGAGGCGGTGACCAGCATCTGGTCGACGTACAGATGGGCGAGCATGAGCAGGTCGTCGTCGCTCCAGCCCTCCGACTCCGGGTCCTTGGCGAGCTCCCCCTTCACCTCCTCGGCGAACCGGGCCAGTTGGTCCCGGATGGCCTCCCGCACCGGCTGGACCCCGCCATGTCGTTCGCGGGCGATAAAACGGACATGCGCGGGGTACCCGTCCACATGGCCGGCGATCAACTCGATGGCGCGCGCTATGCGTTCCTCGCTGGAGTCGGCCGCGGACACCGTCGTCCGGATCATCGGGTGCAGGCTGCCCAGCGCCTCCTCGACCAGGGCCACGCCGAGATCCGCAATGGAGCGGAAGTGGCGGTAGAAGGCGGTCGGGGCGACGCCGACGGCGCGCGTGACCTCGCGCAGGCCCAGGCTGCTCAGGCTCTGCTCCTCCAGCAGGCCGAGTGCCGCGTCCAGGAGCGCCTGCCGGGTCTTCTGCTTCTGGGCCTGCCGGATGCCGAGGGTGTGACTCATGTCATCCAGTTAACAACTGTTCTCTGGATTTGGAAAGCCGTTGAGCGCGCTAGACTCTGAAGTCAGTGAACAAGTGTTACTACAACCGTTCACCGAAACTTAACCAGAGGCGCCCTCCCGGGGCGCACGGAGGGGGATCGAATCCCATGCTGTTCCTCGTCGCCGCACTCATGCTGCTCGGCGTCGTCCTGGGCACCGTGGCCCACGCGCCGCTGACCGTCACCGCTCTCGTGGCCGTCGGCATCGCCGTCTGGCTCGGCATCTTCGCCGTCCGCGAGCGCCACAGCCGCCGCACCTCGGCCCACTGACCACCCGACCGACTTCCGTCCACTGGAGCTGAGCACGATGCAACTCACCGCCCCGGCCACGAGCCGCACCGACACCACCACCCGCAAGCCCGCCCGCGACGCCGACGGCATGGCCGTCGCGTCCTTCATCCTCGGCCTCCTCGGCCTGCTCGTGCTGAACGTCTTCCTCGGCCCCGTCGCCATCGTCCTGGCCGCCGTCGCCCTCTGGCGCGGTACCACCCGCCGGGGCCGCGCGTACCTGGGTATGGCCCTGGGCGTGGCCGACCTGGCGGTTCTGGTGATCGCCATGCAGATGTCCAACACGGTCTCGTGGAGCCTGTGAGCCCGAGGCGCACCATGACGAACGGCCGACCTCCCCGAGGACGACGGGGCCCGGTCGCCGAACCGCCCGGTCCGGACGTACTGCCGGCGACGGGGGCCCCGTAGAATCGGCCCCACCATGGCTTACCTCGACCACGCCGCGACCACCCCGATGCTCCCCGAGGCAGTCGAGGCAATGACCGCCCAGCTGAGCGTCACGGGCAACGCCTCCTCCCTCCATGCCTCCGGCCGGCAGGCCCGCCGTACCGTCGAGGAGGCCCGCGAGACCCTTGCGGAAGCGCTCGGCGCCCGCCCCAGCGAGGTCGTTCTCACCTCCGGCGGCACCGAGGCCGACAACCTCGCCGTGAAGGGCCTGTACTGGTCCCGGCGCGACGCCGACCCGGCCCGCACCCGCGTCCTCGCCAGCCCCGTCGAGCACCATGCCGTCCTCGACGCCGTGCACTGGCTCGGCGAACACGAGGGCGCCACCGTCGAGTACCTCCCGGTCGACCCGTACGGACGGGTCCACCCCGAGGCGTTGCGCGAGGCGATCGCCCGCAACCCCGACGACGTGGCCCTGGCCACCGTGATGTGGGCGAACAACGAGATCGGCACGGTCATGCCCGTCCGTGAACTCGCGGACGTGGCACGGGAGTCCGGCATCCCGCTGCACGCCGACGCGGTCCAGGCCTTCGGCCAGGTCCCGGTCGACTTCGCCGCCTCAGGACTCGCCGCGATGACGGTCTCCGGGCACAAGATCGGCGGTCCGTACGGCATCGGCGCCCTGGTCCTCGGCCGCGAGTACACCCCCGTGCCGGTCCTGCACGGCGGCGGTCAGGAGCGCCATGTCCGCTCCGGCACCCTCGACGTCCCCGCCGTCGCCTCCTTCGCGGTGGCCGGACGTCTCGCCGCCGAGCAGCGCGAGTGGTTCGAGCGGGAGATCGGCGCCCTGCGCGACAGTCTGGTCGAGGCCGTCCGTACGGCGGTCCCGGACGCGATCCTGGGCGGCGACCCCGTGGACCGCCTCCCGGCCAACGCCCACTTCACCTTCCCCGGCTGTGAGGGCGACTCCCTGCTGCTGCTCCTCGACGCCCAGGGCATCGAGTGCTCCACCGGCTCCGCCTGCACCGCCGGCGTCGCCCAGCCCAGCCATGTCCTGCTGGCCACCGGCACCGACCCCGACCTGGCCCGCGGCACCCTGCGCTTCTCCCTCGGCCACACCTCCACGGAGGCGGACGTCGAGGCCCTGGCGAAGGCGATCGGCCCGGCGGTCGAGCGGGCTCGAGCCGCCGGGCTCACCTGAACAAGCGCCGTCAGCTCTCCGTCACCATGAGGGACGCCATCATGCCCTCGTCCTCGTGCTGCAGCAGATGGCAGTGGAGCATGTACATGTAGGTGTCGTCGGAGAAGTCCGTGAACTCCATGGCGATCTTGATGGTTCCGCCGCCGACCACCTCGTACGTGTCGAACCAGCCGAGGTCGACCCCGGTCGGGTCCTCGCCGTTGACGGAGACCAACTGGTACGGCACGTCGTGCAGATGGAACGAGTGTTCCAGCTGGGTGTTGTTCTTGATCGTCCAGATCTCCTTGGAGCCCAGCGTGGTGCTGATCATGGCCATGGACGACATGCTCGTGCCCACCGAACCGTCGATCGTCATCGAGGTGCCGCTCTGGCCGAGCGTGATGGTGCGGGCGGTGAAGTCGCTGGTGTCGTACCGGTCGATGGTGTTGAGCGAACTCGGCAGGTCGGACGGGGTGTCCGTGCCGGACGCCGTGATCGCGAGCACGTCGTAGGTGCCGCTGCCGCCGCGCACCCAGCCGGTGGTGACGACGGCCTGGAGCGTCACGGCGTCCGAGAGGTCCAGCACGAACTCGGCGCGGGCGCCGGCCACCAGCCGGATGCTGGTCACCTCGGTTGCCGCGGTGAGATAGCCCTGGTCGGTGGCGATCTGGTTGAGCTTGCCGCCGTCTCTGCGCTGGAGGGTGATGATGTCGGACGGCGAGGCGTTGAGCACCCGGAACCGCGTGCGGGTCTTGGTGGCGGTGAAGGTGAGCGTGGTGTCGTCGACGTTGGTGCCGTTCAGCAGCAGCGGGAAGCTCAGCCCGCTGCTCAGATAGCCGGACAGGTCGTACTTGAGCGCGCCCGCGCTGTCGGTGGCGAGGCTCTGGAAGATCAGCGGGATGTCGTCGGTGCCGTAGGTGCTCGGCAGGTTCGAGGACGCGGTCGAGTCGTCCTCGACGATGATCATGCCGGCCAGCCCGTGCACCGCCTGCTTGGCCGTGGTGCCCAGGGCGTGCGGGTGGTACCAGAGCGTCTTGGCCTCGTCCTTGACCGTGAACGTCGGGGACCAGGTCTCCCCGTCGGCGAAGGCGACCTGGGGGCCGCCGTCCATCTTGGCCGGGACATGCGCGCCGTGGAAGTGGACGGTGGTGTCCTCGCCCAGGCTGTTGGTGATGTCGAGCAGGACCGTGTCGCCGCTGGTCCACTTCATGGTGGGCCCGAGGAAGGACTGGTTGTAGCCCATCGTGTCGCTGGTGACCCCGGAGAGCACCTCGGCCGTGCCGGTCTTCGCTTCCAGCGTGAAGGTGGTGGTGCTGCCGGAGGTGGTGCCCTCCAGCAGGTCCGGGACGGTCAGGGCGGCCGTGTCGGTCGCCGCGCTCGCCTTGCTCCTGCCCGCCTCGGTCAGCAGGGAGAAGGCGCCCCCGGCCCCGGCGACGGCCCCGAGGCCGACACCGGCCATGCCGCCGAGGAACCTGCGCCGGTGCATGCCTTTGCCCTTGCGGGTGTTCTCGCCGTGTCCGCCCGTGCCCTCGCCGGGCTCTGTGGTGTGAGTCATGGGCGGGATCGTTGAACCAAGAACTGTGCGAGGGCTGGGGTGAAGTCAGGAAGAAGCCGGGCCGGCTGTGAAGGCGCCCTGAGCGTCCGCCCCACCCAACTGCCTTGAAGAAGAGCCAAGTTGAAAAAGACCAGATCGCCCACGGCGTGAGGGACGCAATGGACACCTCGTCCCGGCGGAAGCCTTTACGACTTCGTTGTCTTCACCGACCGCACGAGCCCCATGTACCGGTCCCAGTCCCAGTACCGCCCCGGGTCGGTGTGGTCCGTCCCCGGCACCTCCACATGCCCGATGATGTGCTCGCGGTCGACCGGTATGCCGTAGCGCCGGCAGATCCCCGCGGCCAGCCGCGCCGAGGAGGCGTACATCGCGTCCGTGAAGGACGATCTGTCCTCCACGAAGCCCTCGTGCTCGATGCCGACACTGCGTTCGTTGTACTCGCGGTTGCCCGCGTGGAACGCCACGTCCAGCTCGCGGATCATCTGTGTGACGTGCCCGTCCTTGCGGACTATGTAGTGGGCCGCGGCCTTGTGGTCCGGGTCCTGGAAGGCCTTGACCGCGCTCGCGAAGCCGCCCTGGGTGACATGGACGACCACCCGGTCTATCGAGTAGTCGGCCGGCCGGTCGGCCCGCCGGTAGTTCGCCGGCGAGGCCGCCAGCCACTGCGCACCCCGGAAGTCGACCGCACCCGGCGTGCGCGGCTTCTCCACCCCCGGCAGCCGCCACCACAGGTGCGACAGCTCCTCACGCGCCAGCACCGCCGTGCCGACCGCGGCCGCCGCGCCGCCCAGCAGCAGCGCACGGCGCCCGATCCGCCGGTCCGAGTCACTCCTGCTCGCCCCCATGTGATCACCAACGGATACGCGTGGGCTCCGGTTCCCGAGTCCCCGTACTCTTGAAGGGCTATGACTGACACCCCGCAGCGCCCCCGCCCCCTTCGCGTACTCGCCGCCATGTCCGGCGGAGTGGACTCCGCCGTCGCCGCCGCCCGCGCCGCGGAGGCCGGCCACGACGTGACCGGCGTCCACCTCGCGCTCTCCGCGAACCCGCAGTCCTTCCGCACGGGCGCGCGTGGCTGTTGCACCATCGAGGACTCCCGCGACGCCCGCCGCGCCGCCGACGTCATCGGCATCCCGTTCTACGTCTGGGACCTCGCCGACCGCTTCCGCGAGGACGTGGTCGAGGACTTCGTCGCCGAGTACGAGGCCGGCCGCACCCCGAACCCGTGCCTGCGCTGCAACGAGAAGATCAAGTTCGCAGCCCTCCTGGACAAGGCCCTGGCGCTCGGCTTCGACGCCGTCTGCACCGGCCACTACGCCCAGGTGATCGTGAACGAGGACGGCACCCGTGAGCTGCACCGCGCCTCCGACATGGCCAAGGACCAGTCGTACGTCCTCGGCGTCCTGGACGAGAGGCAGCTGGCGCACGCCCTCTTCCCGCTCGGCGACACCGTGACGACCAAGGACGAGATCCGTGCCGAGGCCGAGCGCCGCGGTCTCGCGGTCGCCAAGAAGCCCGACTCGCACGACATCTGCTTCATCGCCGACGGCGACACGCAGGGCTTCCTCGCGAACCGGCTCGGCAAGGCCGAGGGCGACATCGTCGACGAGTCCGGGGCGAAGATCGGCACCCACGAGGGCGCGTACGGCTTCACCATCGGCCAGCGCAAGGGGCTGCGCATCGGCACCCCGGCCCCCGACGGCAAGCCGCGCTACGTCCTGGACATCTCGCCGGTGAACAACACGGTGACGGTCGGCCCGGCCGACGCCCTGGACGTGACCGCCCTGACCGCGATCAAGCCCCGCTGGTGCGGCACGGCCCCCTCCGGGCCCGGCACGTACACCGCCCAGCTGCGCGCCCACGGCGGCGAGACCGAGGTCACCGCCGAACTCGTCGACGGCACCCTGGAGGTCTCCTTCACGGAGCCCGTCCGCGGTGTCGCCCCCGGCCAGGCGATCGTGCTGTACGACGGCACGCGCGTGGTGGGCTCGGCGACGATCGCGACGACCACGCGCGCGAGGACGACGACTTCGGTCGCCTGACCGTCTCTAGGAAGGCGCCCAGAGCTCGAACCGGCTGCTGCCCCAGCCCGCGGCGTACGGCACCGTGCCGAGGAGGCGGTAGCCGGTCGAGTGGACGAGCGCGTCCCGGACGGTCGCGCTCTCACCGGTCGGGTTGCCCCGGTCGAGCACGATCAGCGTGAAGTGCCGTTCGGCCACGGCCGCCTTGAAGCCGGCCGCGCCCGTGAGGTGCCGTCCGGAACGGGTCGTGTAGTCGATCGTGTACGTCGAGTTCCACTGCCGGTACGAAGTGGCCTTGCCCAGCTCGTACACCGGCACCTCGTAGGTGTCGGCGAGATAGTGGCCGTGGGCGTTCACATAAGGCCGTATCGCGGCCACCAGGCCCCTGGAGTCGGGCCAGGCGTGGAAGTTGTCGTACGCCTGCGACATGCCGCTGGAGAGCAGCACCACGCCCAGGAAGATCGCCCACTGCGGGTACTTGAAGTGGGCGCCCATCAGCCGGGTGACGCCGACCCCGGCGAGCGGCGCCGCGAAGAACAGGCCGTAGCCGATGTGCTTGTGCAGCGAGACCTCGGTGTGCAGGTGCAGCTGGTAGGCGGGCGCGAGCAGGGCGGTGCCGACCAGCAGCACTCCGAGCGCGGCGCGCCAGCGGGCCCCCGGCAGGTTCCCGCGCCAGCCCGGCATCTCGCTCATCCGTCCGGTGCGGACGTACGAGAACGCCCCCACCAGGGCCACGGCGACCGCCAGGCCGCCCCAGCGGGCGCAGTCGCGCAGGATCTGCCCGGCGGGCGTCGTACCGGCCGCACGGGCCGTCGTGGTGGACTGGATCGCGGCGAGGTACCCGGAGGCGTACAGCCCCGCGCCCAGCAGCGCGGCGGTGCCAAGGGAGAGCAGCACGCCCCGCAGCAACGCGCGCGGCAGACCGCGCCGTTGGTAGGCGGTCAGGACGCACAGCAGCACCACGGTGGGCAGATACAGCGCCGCGGCGTACTTGACCGCCACGGCGAGCGCGGCGACCGGCGCCGCGAGCAGGGTCAGCAGCGGGTGCGCGTCCGAGGTGCGGACGACGATCCAGGCGGCCAGCGCCAGCAGGAACAGGGCGAGGGCGTCGTAGGTGGCGAAGTTGCCCATGAACGCCGTTGACTGGGCGATGGCGAAGACACCGGCTGCGCACAGACCCGCCCGCTCGTTGAACAGGCGGCGCGTCATCGCGTACAGCAGGGACGTGCAGCCCAGCATGCAGGCGAGGCTCAGCGCGCGCGCCCCGGCCAGCCCGAACACGGAGTCGGCGGCGGCCGCCAGGACCGGGTAGAGGACGGGCGCGCCGGAGAAGTAGCTCTCGAAGCCGCCGTAGAGCTTCGTGCCGTGCAGCAGATGGCCGAGCTCGGCGTGCCCGGCGAACAGGTAGAGCGCCTCGTCCTCGAAGGCGGTGTTCTGCAGGCGCAGCGACAGCGCGGTCTGTACGACCAGCAGGGCCAGCAGGACCAGCCGGCTGACCCAGACACGGCGCGAGCTGGCCTGAGCCGACCAGCCCGAGTCCGGGACCGGGCGCAGGGTGTAGCCGCCCGGCCTGGGCCGCAGCACCCGCAGTTGCATCGTCTCGGCGACCCGGCGGCGGGCCTTCGGCGGCGCCACGGGCAGTTGCATGGTCGAGTCGTTCTGCTCCATCTGCGGCCCCCTACGGATTGCGGACGTCGAAGCCGAAGGAGCCGTCCGCGGCCGCCTTCCGGAACGCGGCGAGCGACAAGGGGCCGCTGTCGATACGCCAGTCGGCCTCCTTCTTGAGGTTGAACCAGACCAGGCCCAGGACGTCGGCACGCGCGCGTACCCCCGCGAACAGGTCGGCGATCTCGGTGGGCTTGGTCTCCCCGGCCTGGACACCCGTCTCCGCGATCAGGAGCGGCTTGTCGCTGAAGCGGCGGATCTCGGTCATGGTCGGCCCGAACAGGGTGCGGAAGGTGGTCGGGCCGTGCAGCGCGTAGTAGCCGACGACGCCGACCCAGTCCACGTACGCGTCACCCGGGTAGTACGGCTTCAGCCGGACGTCCGGGACCGGGTTGATGACGTTCGGGCTCCACACCCAGATGACATCGGCCGCGCCCTCGTCCGTGAACAGGTCGTGGATGTGCCGCCACGCGCGCGCGAAGTCGGCCGCGCCGGTCTTCTTGCTGCCCCAGGGGTACCAGCCGCCGTTCATCTCGTGCCCGAAGCTCAGCGCGAGCGGCCGGTTGTAGTCGCGCACGGCGTCCGCGAACTCCCGGATGTACGCGTCGTCCTGTCCGGCCGCGATCTGTGCGGCCGTGCGGGAGAAGGGTTCCCAGACCAGGAAGGGCAGTTGGCCGTCGTCCCACACGGCCCGGTTGACGTCCGCCTGGAACGGGTCGCCCCACTTCGCGTAGTACTCACGCAGGTTGGGCTGCTTCCCCGCCTTCCCGGCGAAGGCGGTCACGGGCGCGGTGGCGCGGGGCGAGCCGTTGAAGGCGACACCGAGGTACTTGTGGTCCGGCTTCAGCAACGGACGTATGTCGTACGGCGGTTCGGCGCTCTGCGTCTGCTGCTGTGCCTTGGCGGCCGCGGCCGCGGGGACCTGCGGGGCGGGCGGCGCGCAGGCGGAGGCCGCGGCCAGCAGGAAGCCGGTGAGGGCGAGCAGCAGGCAACGGGGGCTGGTCATACGGCTCTTCCGGCTCATGCGGCGACCTCTTCGGCGCGCGGCTGGATCAGGGCGCGGGCGACCGCGACGCCGTAGAAGAGGCCGGAGGCGAGCATCAGGGCGTAGTCGGACGGGCTGAGCGAGGTGCTCATCCGCCAGACCGCGACCGCGATCCAGGCCACGGCGGTCGTCCCGCTCCAGGCCCACATGCCGATCCACAGACGGCGGGTCTTGCTGCCCTTGGCACCGCCCGCTCCGGTCGGCGTCCAGCCCATCGGGCGGCGGCGCACGGTGTCCCAGACGGCGAACGCGTGCGCCCAGCCGTACAGGATGCGGGTGGCCCAGGCCTCCAGGCGGTAGGGGTTGCGGTGCCAGATCGGGTAGATCACGGTCAGGTAGATGACGCTGGGCAGCACCAGGCCGATGTTGGCCAGCTTGAGCTGCTCGGGGGCCGCCAGCATGATCGTCAGGGCGATGAGCGGGCCGCTGAAGGTCAGCAGTCCGGTCTCGATGTAGTAGACGAATCCGGATAGATAGCACAGCCGGCTGACGAAGCGCATCTTCGTGCGCCAGAAGTCCTTGCTGCCGAGCATCGCGAGCGAGGCCATGCACCAGCGGTACTGCTGGCTGTAGAAGGCGCCCACGGTGTCCGGGCACACCCCGGTCGACAGCGCGACCGGTACGTACGTCAGATCCCATCCACGCGCGCGTAGTTCGAACCCCGTGTACATGTCCTCGGAGTGCTCGACCAGGCTGGTGCCGCCGATCTCGGCCAGGGCGCTGCGCCGGTAGACCGCGCAGCTGCCGACGCAGATCGAGCCGTCGCTCTTCTGCCGGGAGACCTGGACGCTGCGGTAGAACAGCTCCTGGACGGCCGCGGCCCCGCGCTCGATCCAGTTCTGCTGGTCCAGGACCCGGAAGAACTGCGGCGACTGCACGATGCCGGTGCGCGGCTCGCGGTCCATGTACGGCAGCAGCTCGTGCAGCAGATCCGCGCGGGGTGCGAAGTCGGCGTCCAGGATGAGGATGAACTCGCCCGATGAGCGCTCGAAGCCGTGCCGCAGATTGCCCGCCTTCTTCATCCAGCCCCGGTTGGGCCGCACCAGGTACCGGAAGCCGAAGTCCTCGGCCATCGCGCCGATCTCGGCGTCGTCGGAGTCGTCAAGGACGATCGGGGTGACCGTCCCCGGGTAGCGCTCGGCCAGCGTGCGCACATGCAGCCAGGTGTTGTGCAGCACCTCGATGGGCTCCCCGCACACCGGCAGGAACACGTCCACGTCCGGATACCGCTCCGGCTGCCAGGCCTTGACCAGACGGCGGTGCCCGCGCAGGTCGAAGCTGGGGGTGAAGGCGTCCAGCCGGAACGAGATCAGAAAGCTCACCACGGACAGCAGCAGTAGCGGGATGTACGCCCAGATCCACGAGCTGGTCGCCGCCGCCTCCACCTGACTGATCACCAGGCACACGAACCCGACGAGGGAGGAGTACGTCAGCACCCAGGTGTGGCGCCTGACGTACGAGATCTTCTCCCGGTCGTCGGGAGGGGAGGGCAGCAGCCCCGACCGGTCCTGGCCGGAAAGGGCCTTGCGCGGTTCGGCCCGGCGGCGACGCTGCGGCGGGACCGCCGGGATGCCGCCGTCGGACAAGGTGTGCGCGGTATTCATGGGTCGTGCTCCACAAGCGAGCCGGAATGCCGGGGGACAAGGAGGCTCGCCGGAAGCGCGAGTTCGTGGTGAATCTTATGTGACTATTCCGCCCGAGTGTGTTTCACCTTCCTCAACTCTTGACGTGGGAGCGCGCCCATCTAGAAGAACTCCGCCAGCACCGGCGCAAGGACGTTCGGATCCACCATGTGTGTCTGACCCTCCAGGACCCGATACGTCCCCTCGGGTACCGTTTCGGCCACGATTCGGGCGGCCTTCCGCATCCAGGCGGGGCTCGCGCTGCCCGCGAGGGACAGAACGGGCACATCGATCCCGGCCAGCCGGTCCCGCGGCACCAGGCCGTCCCCCATCACGGCGTTGTCGTACGCCAGGCTCGGCGCGATCGCCTCCATGCCGGACCACATGGGGGAGTTGCGGGCGCCCTGGATCATCTCCTCGGCCAGCCCGGTGAGCCTGAGGAACAGCTCGACCGCGTCCCCGAGCCGGCCCTGCCCGAGCGCCTCGTCGAGCCGCTCGGTGTACTCGGCCCGCTCCTTCGCGCCGCCCTCGTACACCGCGAACGGCACCTCGTACACGGCGACCCGACGCACCGGCAGCCCGCTCGCGGCCGCCTCCAGGACCAGCGCGCCACCCGACGAGATGCCGTACAGCGAGGCCTCGCCGCCCACCGCGTCGATGAGCGCGGCGAGATCCTCGACCTCGCGGGCCACCGCGTACGGCTGGGTGTCACGGCTCTCGCCGCGGCCCCGGCGGTCGTAGGAGACGACGGTGAAACGACCGGAGAGCGGCCCGGCGAGGGGCGCCACGGTGGCACCGGTCGACATCGCTCCACTGACGAGGATGACGGCGGGCCCCTGCCCGGTGCGCTGATACGCGAGGGAGGTGCCGTCGTGCGAAATGGTCTTCTTGTCCATGCCTGTGGAGATTGCCCCAAGGCAGGGAAATAATCGCCCTTACGCGCTGAGGACCTCGCTCACGACACCTCGACTTCGTAGAAGCAGAGGTGGTCCTTGATCTGCGCGACCTCGGGCTTGGGCTCGGGATAGGACCACACCAGGTCCGCCGCGTCCGGCAGCGACCAGTAGCTCGCGGTGCCCTTGAACGGGCAGTAGGTGTGGGTGTCGGAGGGGGTCAGCAGATCGAGTCGTACGTCCTCGGCGGGCAGGTAGTACCGCGGCGGACAGCCCGTCTCCCTGAGGACGAGGGCTCGTTCGCTCTCCGCCAGGATCTGCCCGCCGTGCACCACGCGCACGTGCCGGTCGCTTTGCTCGATGGTGATCGTGTGTCCTTCGGCCATACCGGAAGAGCATTCGCGGAGGCCCCTTTCTTCCCGCGTACGGTGAGGGCATGCGAATCTGCGTCTTCCTCTCCGCCGCCGATCTCGACGACCGCTACACGCGCCCCGCGCGCGAGTTCGCGAAACTGCTCGGCAAGGGCGGGCACACGCTCGTCTGGGGCGGTTCGGACGTCGGCCTGATGAAGGTCGTCGCCGACGGTGTGCAGGAGGCCGGAGGGCGGCTGTGCGGGGTCTCCGTGGACTTCCTGGCGGCCAAGGCGCGGCAGGGCGCGGACGAGATGGTGATCGCCCGTGACCTCGCCGAGCGCAAGAAGCTGCTCCTGGAGAAGGCCGACGCGGTGGTGGTCATGGTCGGCGGGACGGGAACCCTGGACGAGGCCACCGAGATCCTGGAACTGAAGAAGCACGGCCACACGGACAAGCCGGTCGTCCTGCTCAACACGGCGGGCTTCTACGACGGCCTCAAGGAGCAGTTCCGGCGCATGGAGGACGAGGGGTTCCTGCCCCGCCCCCTCACCGACCTGGTGTTCTTCGCGGAGGAGCCGGTGGGTGCGCTGGCCTACCTGGAGGAGAGCCAGGGCGTCGAGTGAGGCGCGCATGACGGGGACGGCGGCAGAGGGCAGGGCGCCCGCGGGCGCCGGCGGGTGCGAGCATGGCGGGCATGGCTACCCATGTGATCACCGGAGCGGGCTCCGGCATCGGCGCGGCCGTCGCCCGCCGCCTCCACGCGCGCGGGGACGAACTCGTCCTGCACGCGCGGGACGCGGGCCGCGCGAAGGAACTCGCGGCCGAGTTTCCCGGTGCGAGGACGCTGGTCGGCGACCTGGCCGACCCGGACAGGCTGTCCTGGGCGTTCTCGCACCAGACGCTGCCGGACCGGGTGGACTCCCTGCTCCACATCGCGGGTGTGGTCGACCTCGGACCGGTCGGCGAGCTGACGCCCAAGTCCTGGCGCCACCAGCTCAACGTCAACCTGATCGCCCCGGCCGAGCTGACCCGGCACTTCCTGCCCCAACTCCGTGCCGCCCGGGGCCAGGTGGTCTTCGTGAACTCCGGCGCGGGCCTGAACGCCCACGCGGACTGGTCCGCCTACGCGGCCTCGAAGCACGGCCTGAAGGCCCTGGCGGACTCCCTGCGGCACGAGGAGCACGACAACGGCGTCCGCGTCACCTCCGTGTACCCCGGGCGTACCGCCAGCCCGATGCAGGCCAAGGTCCACCAGCAGGAGGGCAAGGAGTACGACGCGTCGAAGTGGATCGACCCGGAGTCGGTCGCGACGACGATTCTGATGGCCGTCGATCTGCCGAGGGATGCGGAGGTCAACGACCTGACGGTGCGCCCGGGCCGCTGACGGGAGTTTTTCGCCCCCGCCGCCCCTTCCCGTCCCGACCCGGGGGCCAGCCCCCGGACCCCCGCTCCTCAAACGCCGGAGGGGCTGATTTTTCGCTGGCCGGGGTTTGGTTTTTCAGCCCGTCCGGCGTTTGAGGACGAGGCCGTTCAGGCCGAAGCGGGGGTCTGGGGGCGGCAGCCCCCAGGGTCGGGACGGGTAGGGGCGGCGGGGGCGGGAAAACATAGGCTTCACATGTGAACGCAGACCTTTCCTTCGGCCCAGCCACCGGCATCGGCTCGATGCCCGGCGGCGACGCCCGCGAGGCGGCCAAAACCGTCACCGGGACCTTCGAGGACTTCCCCTTCCTGCCCGAACTGCCCGCCCGCGGCCCCGGCGCGGACATGATCGGCAGAACCGCCGGACTGCTCGTCGAGCTGTACGCGCGCGTGGAGCCCAGCGGCTGGCGGATCGGGGACCGCCCGGGACGGGACACCAAGCGGGCCAGGTCATGGCTCGGCGAGGATCTCGACGCGCTCGAGGAGTTCACGCAGGGGTACGAGGGGCCGCTCAAGCTGCAGGCCGTCGGCCCCTGGACGCTCGCCGCCAACCTCGAGCTGAAGAACGGCGAGGCGGCCCTCTCCGACCCCGGTGCCTGCCGCGACCTGGCCGCCTCCCTCACCGAAGGCCTCCGACTGCACCTCGCCGAGGTCGCCCGCCGCATCCCCGGCGCCCACCTCGTCCTCCAGCTCGACGAGCCCTCCCTCACCGCCGTCCTGCGCGGCCGGGTGAAGACCGCCAGCGGCTACCGCACCCACCGCGCCGTCGACCGCCAGCTCGTCGAGGCCACCCTCCGCGACGTCGTCGGGGTTCACGGCGACGGCCCCACCGTGGTCCACTCCTGCGCACCGGACGTCCCGTTCGCCCTCCTGCGACGGGCGGGCGCTGCGGCGGTCTCCTTCGACTTCTCGCTCCTCACCGAGCGTGACGACGACACGATCGGAGAGGCGGTGGAAGCGGGTACCCGGCTCTTCGCCGGTGTCGTACCGGGCACGGACGGTCCATTGTCAGACCCTGCCGGTAGCGTCATGGGTGTCAGGACGCTGTGGCGCAGGCTGGGGCTGCAACCGGGTCTTCTCGCGGAGGCGGTCACCCTCACGCCGTCGTGCGGACTCGCGGGGGCCTCCCCGGACTACGCACGCAGGGCACTCGCCCACTGCGTCCGGGCGGCGAGATCCCTCGCGGACAACCCAGAGTAACGGGAGGACAACACGGTGGCCGGCGACAAGCAAGCGGAGACGACGGTGCCCGCCGAGGCGCGGGAGAAGCACGCGAAGCTCGCTGAGCAGATCGAGGAGCACCGCTTCCGGTACTACGTGAAGGACGCTCCGGTCATCAGCGACGCGGAGTTCGACAAGCTCCTGCGCTCCCTGGAGGCGCTGGAGGAGGAGTACTCCGAGCTGCGCACGCCGGACTCGCCGACCCAGAAGGTCGCGGGGGCCTACGAGACGGAGTTCACCTCCGTCGAGCACCGCTCACGCATGCTCTCCCTGGACAACGCCTTCAGCGACGAGGAACTGGCCGCCTGGGCCGAGCGCGTCGCCAGGGACGTCGGCGGGCCCGGCTACCACCTCCTGTGCGAGCTCAAGGTCGACGGTCTCGCCGTCAACCTCACCTACGAGCGGGGCCGCCTCACGCGCGCGGCGACCCGCGGCGACGGCCGCACGGGCGAGGACATCACCCCCAATGTCCGTACGATCGCGGAGATTCCGGACAGGCTGAGCGGTGACCGCGTCCCCGACCTCGTGGAGATCCGCGGCGAGGTCTACTTCCCGATGGAGAAGTTCGAGGAGCTCAACGCCCGCCTGGTCGAGGCCGGCGACAAGCCCTTCGCCAACCCGCGCAACGCGGCGGCCGGTTCACTGCGCCAGAAGGACCCCCGCGTCACCGCCACCCGCCCGCTCCACATGGTCGTCCACGGCATCGGCGCCCTGGAGGGCTTCGAGGGCCTCACCCGCCTCTCCCAGGCCTACGACCTGCTCAAGACCTGGGGCCTGCCCACCTCCCGGCACAACAAGGTGGTCGACGGGCTCGACGGCGTACGGGAGTTCATCGCCCACTACGGCGAGAACCGCCACTCCGTGGAGCACGAGATCGACGGGGTCGTCGTCAAGCTGGACGAGATCCCGCTCCAGGGGCGGCTCGGCTCCACCTCCCGCGCCCCGCGCTGGGCGATCGCGTACAAGTACGCGCCGGAGGAGGTCAACACCAAGCTCATCAACATCCGCGTGGGCGTGGGCCGCACGGGCCGGGTCACTCCGTACGCCCAGGTCGAGCCGGTCACGGTGGCGGGCTCCGAGGTCGAGTTCGCCACCCTGCACAACCAGGACGTCGTCAAGGCCAAGGGCGTCCTCATCGGCGACACGGTGGTGCTGCGCAAGGCCGGTGACGTCATCCCGGAGATCCTCGGCCCGGTCGTCGACCTGCGCGACGGCAGCGAGCGCGAGTTCGTGATGCCGGCCGAGTGCCCCGAGTGCGGTACGGCGCTGAGGCCCATGAAGGAGGGCGACGTCGACCTGCGCTGCCCCAACGCCCGCACCTGCCCGGCCCAGTTGCGCGAGCGGCTGTTCTATCTGGCGGGCCGCAAGGCACTGGACATCGAGCACTTCGGCTATGTCGCCGCGGCCGCCCTCACCAAGCCGCTGGAGCCGAAGGACCCGCCGCTGGTGGACGAGGGCGACCTCTTCGACCTCACCATCGAGCAGCTGCTGCCCATCAAGGCGTACGTCCTCGACCAGGACAGCGGGCTGCCCAAGCGCGACCCGAAGACCGGCGAGGAGAAGGTCGCCACGGTCTTCGCCAACCAGCAGGGCGAGCCGAAGAAGAACGCGGTTGCCATGCTGGAGAACATCGCCGCGGCCAAGGAGCGCCCGCTCGCGCGCATCCTCACGGGCCTGTCGATCCGTCACGTCGGCCCGGTCGCGGCCGAGGCGCTGGCCCGTGAGTTCCGGTCGATCGAGCGCATCGAGCAGGCCACCGAGGAGGAGCTGGCGAACACCGAAGGCGTCGGCGGGATCATCGCCGCCTCCCTCAAGGAGTGGTTCGCCGAGGAGTGGCACCAGGAGATCCTCCGCAAGTGGCGCGCCGCGGGCGTGCGCATGGAGGAGGAGAGCTCGGGTGAGGAGGAGGGCCCGCGCCCGCTCGAAGGGCTGACCGTCGTGGTCACCGGCACTCTCGAGCACTTCACCCGCGACGGCGCGAAGGAGGCGCTGCAGAGCCGCGGAGCGAAAGTGACCGGTTCCGTTTCGAAGAAGACATCCTTCGTGGTTGTCGGTGACAATCCTGGGTCGAAATATGACAAGGCGATGCAGGTCAAGGTGCCCGTTCTGAACGAGGAGGGCTTCAACGTCCTGTTGGAACAGGGACCGGACGCGGCGGCCGAAGTTGCGCTTCCCACAGAGGAATAGCGATTGAAGGCCACCCGATCGGCGCATACCAGATGCATACGGGTGGCCGGGGTGCATTCGGGCAACCGTCCGCGACCGCTGCCCGTGGAAGCCTTCTGCGGCCTACTGTTGAGGTGTGCACCTGCCGTGCCCAGCTGCGGTTGGGGCATCCCCTTGCTCTTGGCGGGCAAGGGGAAGGGTTTTCCAACGCGGTGCCGTTGATGGATGTCGGGCAACGGGCCGCGTGGCGTGGGCACCGCCGGCTGTGAGAGGGACGGGAATGGAACCGACCGAGAGCGCCGCCCCTGACTCACGGCTGCGCCTGCGCCGGGTCACCGGTGCATGGCGGGCGAGCCGGTGGGCAGGGCGGCCTTCGGAGCGTCCGGGTGCGGAGGGGCGCGCCACCGGACAGTACACCGTGACGGACGGGCGCGCCCCGCACCTCACCGCCGACCACCCTCCCGGACTGCCGGATTCCGAACACGAACGGCACATGTCCTGGCCCGCGCTGCCCGCGGCGGTCGTCGCGGCGGCGGCCTTCGTCCTCGGCGCCGGCTTCTACCGCGGGTTCGCCGGCACGCACGCGCTCTTCCCGGCCGGCACCGTCGGCTGGTCCTTCGCCGTGCTGACCGGCATCATCGTCGGCCACCTGGTCATGCTCGGCCGCTCCCGCTGGTGGGGCGGCACCGGCTCGGGCGCCGCCCTCACCCTCGCCGTCCTGATGCTGTACGGCTGGGTGCCCGCCGGAATGGTCAGCCTCACCGTGGTCGTGCTGGTCGGCATAGCCCGGCGCAACCGCTGGCGCCAGGGCGTGCTGCACGGCTCGGTGGACATCCTCGGCATCGGAGCCGGAGCCCTGGTGCTGGGCGCCTTCGGACGCGTGCCGTCCGTGGAGAAACCCTGGAACCCCGACACCTGGACCCTCTACACGGCGCCCGCGGTGATGCTGGTCGCCGTCGCGTACCTCCTGGTCACCCGCACCCTCCTCTGGTACCTGCACGCCCCGCGCCACGGCGGGCTGCCCACCGTCGCCCGCACCGCCCTGGTCAGACAGGGCCTGGTCGCGGTCGCGCTGCTCGGCATCGCCCCGCTGGTCTGTGTGGTCGCCGTCGCCCAGCCGGTGCTGCTGCCGCTCTTCGCCATCCCGCTGATCGCCCTCGACTCCACCCTGTGGATCGCCCGCGCCCGGGCCGAGGAGCAGCTGCGCGACCCGCTGACCGGGCTGCCCAACCGTCAGTGGCTCCTTGAGCGCATCTGGACCGCACTCGACGACGCCGAACGCATCGGTGCGCGCGCCGCGCTGATGCTGATCGACCTGGACCGCTTCCGCTCGGTCAACGACACCCTGGGGCATCTCGCCGGTGACCGGCTGCTCCTGCAGATAGCCGACCGGCTGCGCCTGGCCCTGCCCCGTGGAGCGGAGGCCGCGCGGCTCGGCGGTGACGAGTTCGCCGTCTTACTGCCGGTGGCCGACTCCACGACCTCCGCGACCCGCCTCGCCCGGAGCCTGGTCGCCGCGCTCAGCTCCCCGCTCGACCTCGACGGGCTCACCCTCGTCCTGGAGGCCAGCGCGGGGGTCGCCGTCTTCCCGGACCATGCACTGGACGCCGAGGGGCTGCTGCGGCGGGCGGACGTGGCGATGTACCAGGCGAAGCGGGACCGTACCGGCGTCGAGGTGTACGAGTCCAAGCGGGACTCGAACACACCGGACCGGCTGGGCCTCCTCGGTGATCTGCGCCGGGCGCTGGACGCGCAGGAGGTGCAGCTGCACTACCAGCCCAAGGTCCGCTTCGACGGACAGGTCGCGGGCCTCGAGGCCCTGGTCCGGTGGGTGCATCCCGAGCGCGGGAAGGTGCCGCCGGACGAGTTCATAGCGATCGCCGAGTCCTCGGGGCTGATGCCCCATCTCACGGAGTACGTCCTGGAGACGGCGCTGGCTCAGGTGGCCCGGTGGCGGGCCCAGGGCCTGTATGTGCCGGTCGCGGTCAACGTCTCCCCGCGTGACGTCCACACCCCCGGTTTCGCGGGCTCCGTCGCCGCCCGGCTGGCCCGGCACGGCGTCCCGGCGGGAGCGCTCCAACTGGAGATAACGGAGCACGTCCTGCTCGAGGACCCGCAGCGCGCCGCCGACACACTGGCCGGGCTGACCGGGCACGGCGTGAAGATGTCACTGGACGACTTCGGCACCGGTTACTCCTCCCTGGTGCACCTGCGGCGGCTTCCGGTGAGCGAGCTGAAGATCGACCGCTCCTTCGTGGCCCGCCTCGCCGTCGACGCGGAGGACGCGGAGATCGTCCGCTGCACGGTCGACCTCGCCCATTCCCTCGGTCTGCTGGTCGTCGCGGAGGGCGTCGAGGACGACGAGACCTGGGAGCGGCTGCGGGACCTCGGCTGCGACGCCGTACAGGGCTGGCTGGTCGCAGCCGCGATGCCGCCGGAGGAGACGACGGCGTGGCTGCGGGCGCGCGGGTCGCGGGGCTGGCAGCGGCCTCGGGCGGCCCTGCCGGCCGCGGCGACCGACGAGTAGTTCCCCGCCGGCCCACCCGTGGGGCCGGCGGGAGGCGGGGGCCGAGGCCCGGGACGGGCGCCGTTGACCCCCGACGGCCTCTTGGGCGTAAGGTCCGGGAAACCGTTTCACGGTCACCGGGCCCCGCCCCATAGGATTGGGGACTGGCGTCACATATCCGCCTGCCCCCAACCACACACACTCACCCCAGAGGAACGCTGCATGCCTGGCATTACGCGCGAGGAGGTCGCCCACCTCGCCCGGCTGGCGCGTCTGGAGCTGAAGCCCGAAGAGCTCGAACACTTCGCAGGCCAGCTGGACGACATCATCGGCGCGGTGGCTCGCGTCAGCGAGGTCGCCGACCAAGACGTACCGCCGACCTCGCACCCGCTCCCGCTGACGAACGTCATGCGCAAGGACGAGGTCCGTCCCTCGCTCACCCCCGAGCAGGCGCTCTCCGGCGCCCCGGCCCAGGAGCAGCAGCGTTTCAAGGTGCCGCAGATCCTGGGGGAGGACTAACCGCCATGACGGAGAACGTCAGCATCATCAAGCTCACGGCCGCCGAGACCGCCGCGAAGATCGCCTCCGGCGAGCTCACGGCCGTCCAGGTCGCCGAGGCCCACCTGGCCCGTATCGAGGCCGTCGACGAGAAGGTGCACGCCTTCCTGCACGTCGACCGCGAGGGTGCCCTGGCCCAGGCCCGTGCCGTCGACGAGAAGCGGGAGCGGGGCGAGAAGCTCGGCCCCCTCGCCGGTGTCCCGCTCGCGCTCAAGGACATCTTCACCACCGAGGGCGTCCCGACGACCGTCGGTTCGAAGATCCTCGAGGGCTGGATCCCGCCGTACGACGCGACCCTCACCAAGAAGCTGAAGGCCGCCGACGTCGTCATCCTCGGCAAGACCAACATGGACGAGTTCGCCATGGGGTCCAGCACCGAGAACAGCGCGTACGGCCCGACCGGCAACCCGTGGGACCTGACCAGGATCCCCGGTGGCTCCGGCGGTGGGTCGAGTGCCGCGCTCGCCTCCTTCCAGGCGCCCCTCGCCATCGGCACCGACACCGGCGGTTCCATCCGCCAGCCGGCCGCCGTCACCGGCACGGTGGGCGTGAAGCCGACGTACGGGGCGGTCTCCCGCTACGGCATGGTCGCCTTCTCCTCCTCCCTCGACCAGGGTGGTCCCTGCGCCCGTACGGTCCTGGACGCGGCGCTGCTGCACGAGGTCATCGCCGGGCACGACCCGCTGGACTCCACGTCCATCGACGCGCCGGTCCCGCCGGTCGTCGAGGCCGCCCGCAACGGCAGCGTCGAGGGCATGCGCGTCGGCGTCGTCAAGCAGTTCCGCGGCGAGGGCTACCAGGCCGGCGTCATCCAGCGGTTCGACGAGTCCGTCGCGCTGCTGAAGGAACTGGGCGCCGAGATCGTCGAGCTGGACTGCCCCAGCTTCGACCTCGCGCTGTCGGCGTACTACCTGATCGCGCCGAGCGAGTGTTCCTCGAACCTCGCCCGCTTCGACGGTCTGCGCTACGGCCTGCGCTCCGGCGACGACGGCACGCACTCCGCCGAGGAGGTCACCTCCCTCACCCGCGCCGAAGGCTTCGGCCCCGAGGTGAAGCGCCGCATCATGCTCGGCACGTACGCCCTGTCCAGCGGCTACTACGACGCCTACTACGGCTCCGCCCAGAAGGTCCGCACGCTCATCACGCGCGACTTCGAGAAGGCCTTCGAGCAGGTCGACGTGATCGTCTCGCCGACGACCCCGACCACCGCCTTCGCCATCGGCGAGCGCATCGACGACCCGCTGGCGATGTACCTCAACGACCTCTGCACCATCCCGACCAACCTGGCGGGCAACGCGGCCATGTCGCTGCCCTGCGGTCTGGCCCCGGAGGACAACCTCCCGGTCGGTCTGCAGATCATCGCCCCGGCGCTGAAGGACGACCGTCTTTACAAGGTCGGCGCAGCCGTCGAGGCCGCCTTCGTGGAAAGGTGGGGGCACCCGCTCCTCGAGGAGGCTCCGTCGCTGTGACCAAGGCACTGACCAAGGCCAAGGACTTCAAGAAGTCCAAGTCCGGTACGTACGTGTCCATCGCCACCACCGCCTTCGGCGCGTTCGGTGTCGCCAAGCGGATCAAGAAGGCCAAGGCCGAACAGGACACCCTGCGGCTGATCGACGCGACGGTCGCCGCCGTCGGCATCGTCACCGGCCTCGCCATCCTGTACCGCGAGCTGAAGCGGCTGGGCGACGACGACGTCCTGCTGGGCTGAGAGGGAAGTTTCACCGTGACCACCACGACCGACCTGGTGTCGTACGAGGACGCTCTCGCGTCGTACGACCCCGTCATGGGCCTCGAGGTCCATGTCGAACTCGGCACCAAGACCAAGATGTTCTGCGGCTGTTCGACCGAGCTCGGTCAGGACGCGAACACGCAGACCTGTCCCACCTGCCTCGGCCTGCCCGGCTCGCTCCCGGTCGTCAACGCGACCGGCGTCGAGTCGGCGATCAAGATCGGTCTCGCGCTGAACTGCGAGATCGCCGAGTGGTGCCGTTTCGCCCGGAAGAACTACTTCTATCCGGACATGCCGAAGAACTTCCAGACCTCCCAGTACGACGAGCCGATCGCCTTCAACGGCTACCTCGACGTACAGCTGGAGGACGGCGAGACCTTCCGCGTGGAGATCGAGCGCGCCCACATGGAGGAGGACACCGGCAAGTCGACCCATGTGGGCGGCGCGACCGGCCGTATCCACGGCGCCTCGCACTCGCTGCTCGACTACAACCGGGCCGGCATCCCGCTGATCGAGATCGTCACCAAGCCGATCGTCGGCGCGGGCGACCGTGCCCCCGAGGTGGCGAAGGCGTACGTCCGTGAGCTGCGCGAGGTCATCAGGGCGCTCGGCGTGTCGGAAGCCCGTATGGAAATGGGGCAGATGCGCTGTGACGTGAACCTCTCGCTGATGCCCAAGGGCAGCGAGAAGTTCGGCACGCGCTCCGAGACGAAGAACGTCAACTCGCTGCGGTCCGTGGAGCGTGCGGCCCGTTTCGAGATCCAGCGGCACGCGGCCGTGCTGAGCAGCGGCGGCACGATCGTCCAGGAGACCCGCCACTTCCACGAGGACACCGGGTCGACGACCTCGGGCAGGGTGAAGGAAGAGGCCGAGGACTACCGGTACTTCCCCGAGCCGGACCTCGTGCCGGTGGCCCCCTCGCGCGAGTGGGTCGAGGAGATCCGGGCGGCCCTTCCCGAGCTGCCGCTGGCCCGCCGCACCCGGCTGCTCGCCGAGTGGGGCATCTCCGCCACCGACATGCAGGCGATCCTCAACGCCGGTGCGCTGGACCCGATCGTCGCGACGATCGACGCCGGTGCCGACGCGGCCTCCGCCCGCAAGTGGTGGATGGGTGAACTGGCCCGCAGCGCCAACGAGTCGGGCACCTCGCTCGACGAGCTGGCGATCACGCCGGAGCAGGTCGCCCGGGTCACCGCGCTGGTCAACTCCGGTGATCTGAACGACAAGCTGGCCCGCCAGGTCATCGAAGGCGTTCTCGCGGGCGAGGGCACCCCGGACGAGGTCGTCGACAAGCGCGGTCTGAAGGTCGTCTCCGACGACTCGGCGCTGGGTACGGCGGTCGACGAGGCCATCGCCGGCAACCCGGGCATCGCCGACAAGATCCGCGGTGGCAAGGTGGCCGCGGCCGGCGCCCTGGTCGGCGCGGTCATGAAGGCGACCCGCGGTCAGGCCGACGCGGCCCGCGTCAAGGAGCTGATCCTTCAGAAGCTGGGCGTCAGCGAGGGCTGAGCACGCGACCAGGGGGCTGCGCCGGCGTACCGGCGCAGCCCCCCGGCCATGTCAGCTCACAGCCGGCGACCCACGATCCGTGCGAAGCCGAGCAGATGCCCGACGTCGGCGTGCATGAGGTCCACGGACCAGCGCGCCATGTCCGCCATGAACGCGCTGGGGCTCTCCTCGGCGCACACCTCGCTCCACAGCAGCCAGTCGCGCCAGCCGTCCTCGAGCCAGTCGGCCGTCTCGACCTCCACGGCCCCGCTGCGGGTCCACAGGCGGCGCCACCAGGCGGGGGTGTGGAACGCCCAGAAGCCGGGGTCCTTCTCCCAGTACTCCTTCAGGTGCTCCGGCGGCTCGTCGCCCTCCGGTTCCTGCCGGAGTGCCGGTACGACGATCCCGATCCGTCCGCCCGGCTTCAACAGCCGGGTGAGCGTGGGCAGATACAGGTCGTTGGTGCCGAAGTACTGGTACGCGTCGACGGACACGATCGCGTCGAACGTGCCCTGGCCGAAGGGCAGGTCGTGGGCCTCGGCGTACACGGGCAGCACGCGGTCGGCGACGCCCGCCTCGGCGATGCGTACGGCGTTGTCGTCGGGCTTCACCCACAGGTCGGCCGCGGTGACCTGGACGTCGTACTCCCTGGCGAGGAAGACGGACGTCATCGCGCGGCCGCAGCCCAGATCGAGGACGCGGGCGCCGGGGCGCAGCTCCTCCAGGCCGAGCGCGGGGGCCAGCCACTCCAGCAGCCACAGCGCGTGCGGGCCCATCTGGTTCTCGATGGTCCAGCGGGCGTCGTAGCGGTTGCTGCGGGCCCATCGGGGGTGGGTGAGGCGGTCAGTCAGGTCGTCGTTCGTGGTCCTGGTGTCGGACATCGGTGAACGGGCTCCTTGTGATCTTCGTAGTGGAAGTCGATGCGTAGGAGCTCGGTCGGACCTTCAAACAATGCACCCGCTTCGGTCGTCGGCGAGGAGCCGGGGACTGTCGACGGGCGGAAGCTAGCAGCCCTCGTGGGCGCCCCGCATCCGGTTTCCCAGCGGGACGCGCTACGCTCGCCCGCCATGAGTGGACGCGGTGATTCCGAGATACCGGACCTCGCGGATCCTGCCGAGGTCGCGCGGCGGGCCCGTTGGACGGCGGCCGGGACCGGGGCGCTGCTGGCCCTCGCGGGGCTGGCCGCGTCGGTGCTGAGAGCCACCGGGTCCGCTCCGGCGCTGGTGCCGGGCGCCTACGCCCTCGGCGCCCTCGTGTGCGCGCTGGCCGCGGTGCTGGGCTCCCGGGGGCATACCCGGCGGGCGCTGTGGCTGCTGATCATCGGGGCGATGGTGATGGCGCTGGGGGACCAGTTCGACTGAGGTGACAGAGTTCTCGTTACTGTCCTGTGATCTGGCTCCCACTCGTGTGAATAACTCCACGAATGGCATAAACGATCACTTCTGCCTGCAAGAGTGGTCTTCGCATTGCTCATGCGTTCTTTGCGGGCTGTTCATCTTGTGAACGACTGTTCCCGGTCAAAGATCCACAAATCCACCTGGGAGCACGTTCGTGGCAGCCCTTGCACGCTGGTGTGTTCGGCACCGCCTCGTCGCGGTACTGCTGTGGCTTCTGGCCTTCGGCGGGGTGAGCGCGGCCGCCGCCGTCACCGGCTCGGCGTACTCGAACGACTACGAGGCTCCCGGCACCGAGTCCGGCCGGGCCATGCAACTGCTGCAGGACGGCTTCCCGGGGTTCGGCGGTGACACCGACACCGTTGTCTGGCACACCACCTCCGGCACCGTCCGGGCCGCCGACGTCGAGCAGACGATGACCGAGACCCTGGACAAGATCGCGGACCTGCCCGGCATCGCCTCCGTCAGCGGCCCCTACGACGGCCAGGGCGCGGGCCGGATCAGCGCCGACGGGCACACCGCGTACGCCACGGTCACCTTCGAGGACCGGGCCGAGGACATCAAGAAGCCCGAGGCCGAGGCCGTCGTCCGCACGGCCGAGGCGGCCCGGGCCGACGGTCTCCAGGTCGAACTCGGCGGCAGCGCCATCGGGCTCACCGAGTCGGCGGGCGGACATCTGGCCGAGGTGGTCGGCGTGGTCGTCGCCGCCGCCGTCCTCTTCCTCGCCTTCGGCTCGCTCGCCGCCTCGATGCTGCCCATCGCGACCGCGCTGGTCGGCGTCGGCACCGCGTACGGCGCGATCGTGCTGCTCGGGCACGCCATGACCGTCGCCGACTTCGCGCCCATGCTCGGCATGCTGATCGGACTCGGCGTCGGCATCGACTACGCGCTGTTCATCGTCACCAGACACCGACGCGGACTCAAACGCGGGCTGTCCGTCACCGAGGCGGTCACCGGCGCGGTGGCAACCACGGGACGCGCCGTGGTCTTCGCGGGTGCCACCGTTTGCATCGCCCTGCTGGGGATGCTGATCCTCAGACTGAGCTTCCTCAACGGCGTCGCGATCGCCGCCTCGCTGACCGTCGTCCTGACGGTCGCGGCCTCCGTCACCCTGCTGCCCGCCCTGCTGTCCTTCATAGGCCCGCGCGCCCTGAGCCGGCGTGAGCGGCGCCATCTGGAGGAGCACGGGCCGCAGCCGGAGCTGCCCACCGGCTTCGCCCACCGCTGGTCGGCGTTCGTGGAACGCCACCCCAAGGTGCTCGGCATCGTCGCGCTCGTCGTCATGACCGTCCTGGCGCTGCCCACCCTCTCCCTCCACCTGGGCACCTCCGACCAGGGCAACGACCCGAAGACATCCACCACCAGGCAGGCGTACGACCGCCTCGCCGACGGTTTCGGGCCCGGTGTCAACGGCCCGCTGACCGTGGTGACGCGCGTCGACGGCGCCGAGGACAAGCTCGCCCTCGACAACCTCGACGCCACCATCCGCACCACCGAGGGTGTCGCCTCGGTGACTCCGGTGACCTACAACACCGGCGGCGACACCGCGTACTTCACGATCGTCCCCGAGTCGGCGCCCCAGTCGCAGAAGACCAGCGACCTCGTCGACCGGCTGCGCACCGAGGTGCTGCCGCGCGCAGAGACCGGCACCTCGCTCGATCTGCACGTCGGCGGTGTGACGGCGAGTTACGACGACTTCGCCGCCGTCATCGTCGGCAAGCTGCCCCTGTTCGTGGGCGTCGTCATCGGCCTGGGCTGTCTGCTCCTGCTGCTCGCCTTCCGGTCCATCGGCATCCCGGTGAAGGCCGCCGCGATGAACGTCGCCGCCGTCGCCGCCGCCTTCGGAATCGTCGTCGCGATCTTCCAGTGGGGCTGGGGCAGCGAACTGCTGGGCCTCGGCCGCGCGGGCCCCATCGAGCCCTTCCTCCCCGTGATCATGGTGTCCGTCCTCTTCGGGCTGTCCATGGACTACCAGGTCTTCCTGGTCAGCCGGATGTACGAGGAGTGGCTGGAGACCGGCGACAACCGGCGCGCCGTCCGCGTCGGGCTCGCCGAGACCAGCCGGGTGATCAACTCGGCCGCGGTCATCATGATCTCGGTCTTCCTCGCCTTCGTGCTCAGCGGAGACCGCGTGATCGCCATGTTCGGCATCGCGCTCGCCTCCGCGGTCGCCCTCGACGCCTTCGTGCTGCGCACCCTCTTGGTACCGGCCCTCATGCACATGCTCGGCGGCGCCAACTGGTGGCTGCCCCGCTGGCTCGACCAGCGCCTGCCCCGCATCAGCATCGAACCGCCGGAAGCCCGCGCGGCCCATGAGAGGCTGGCCGCGGCGACGGACGCCGAGGTGGCGGACGTACTGGCGAAGGGGCAGGACGAGGATGTACGCGATACCTCTGGGTGACGGTGCCGAACTGCGTCCCCTGGAGCCGTGGCACGCCGAGGAGTTCCTGGCGCATCTGGAGCGCGGACGGGACTTCATCGGGCAGTTCATCGCCTTCGGCTCGAAGGCCGTCGACGTGCCCTCCGCACGCGAGGTGCTCCAGCGGTACGCCGACATGCGCGCCGCCGACACCGGCTCGCTCCACGGCATCTGGCTGGATGGAAAGCTCGTGGGTGGCGTGCTCACACTGCACTTCGACGCGGAGACCGGCAACGCCGAGGTCGGCTGCTGGCTGGAGCCCGCGGCGACGGGCCGCGGACTGGTCACCCGCGCGATGCGGGTGCTCATCGACTGGGCGGTCGAGGAGCGCGGCATCCACCGCATCGAATGGGTCGCGGCCTCGGGAAACGTACCCAGTCTGAACGTCGCCCGGCGTCTCGGAATGACCCGCGACGGTGTACGGCGCCAGGCACACCCCTATGGTGGGGTGCGGCACGACCTCGAGGTGTGGTCGATCCTCGCCCCGGAGTGGCGCGAAGCACGCGCGCGTGCCGAACACAACGATCATTGACGATCCGCAAGAAGAGGCCTCCGCGATCGCCCCGACGATCATTAAGAGACCTCTCAGACAGCGTCCGTACGGTGCGAGGTATGGGAACCACCAAGACTGATGACGAGGCCGGCACGACCGAGGCCACCGAAGTGAAGACCGACGAGCAGACGGTGGACGCCACCGCCGCCGAGGAGACCCCCGAGGAGGCGACCGCCGAGGCAGACCTTGTCGAGAGCGACCGCGCGAGCGACGAGGAAGGTCCCTCCGGCGTCGGCCAGGGCGCGGGCGCCGTCGTCTCCGCCGGGCTCGGCATCGTCTCGCTGACGGGCAGCTGGATCGGCACGGTGGCCGCCGCGCGCGAGACGCTCGTGGGCCAGCTGCAGACCTCGCAGACCGCGACGGTCGCCAAGCAGGTCAAGGAGGTCTACGGCGACGCCTGGCAGACCAGCGCCCTGTGGGGCGGACTGTTCGCGCTCCTCGCGCTGGTCGTCGGTGTCGTGGTGCTCGCCCGGCCCGCCTTCGGCGCCCCCGGCAGGCCCCAGCCGGCCTGGATCAAGTCGGTCGCCTGGGGCGGTGTCGCGCTCGGCGTCATCGGCCTGCTGCTGGCCGTCCTGAAGTACACCGACGTCCTGCTCGGCCTGCCGTCGACCAGCTGAACCACCACCGCATCACCGCAGGTCCTGAGGGGTCTTAGGGCATCCGTGAGTACCTTACGGAGCTCCTGAGGCCCCTCACGCACATCTAAGGCCCCCGGTGGGCCCGAAGATGCGGAACTCTCCCGATGTGGCGCACCCCCCTTGGAGACGAAGGTTGAGGCATCGCAGCAAGCGAAGCCCGAAAACCACCACTCACAAGGGACACACCATGTACGAGTACGAGATCTCCCAGCTCCGCTCCGCCGAACTGATCCGCGAGGCCGAGCAGGAGCGGCTGGCCCGCGCCGTCGTCCGCGGCCGCCGCGCCGCCCGCCACGAGGCCACCCGCCACGCCGCCGAGGACGAAAGCCATAGCCGGGGTCTTCGCCGGCTACGCTCCGCCCGCGCGGCGTGAGCGCGGTCAAGCTCCGGGAGGGCGGGCGCGAAGAGCCGGCCCTCCCGGCGTTCGAGGACAAGGCCCCTCCAGGGCCGGAGCGGGAGTCCGGGGGCGGCAGCCCCCGGACGAAAACCGTTCCCGCGCTGTCGGACCCGCGTGCGATGCTCGGCTTCGTGGAGACCAGGTCCGTAAGCCCCGTGTTCGTCGGCCGAACAGAAGAACTCGACACGCTGAACGACGCCCTCGCCCAAGCCGCCGCAGGCACCCCCCAGGCCCTCCTGATCGGCGGCGAGGCCGGGGTCGGCAAGACCCGGCTGGTCGAGGAGTTCGCCACCGCGGCCTGCCGTCAGGGCGCCGTCGTCGCGCTCGGCGGCTGTGTGGAGATCGGCGCCGACGGGCTGCCCTTCGCACCCTTCTCCACCGCCCTGCGCGCCCTGCGCCGCGAACTGCCCGACCAGCTCGCCGCCGCGGCCGCCGGCCAGGAGGAGGAGCTCACCCGGCTCCTGCCCGAACTGGGCGAAACCTCCGGAGGGCGGCACGACGAGGAGGGCATGGCCCGCCTCTTCGAACTCACCGCCCGCGTCCTGGAACGCGTCGCCGCCGACCGGACCGTCGTCGTCGCCCTCGAAGACCTCCACTGGGCCGACGCCTCCACCCGCCACCTCCTCGCCTATCTCTTCCGCACCCTGCGCACCGGCCGCCTGGTCGTCCTCGCCACCTACCGCGCCGACGACATCCACCGCCGTCACCCGCTGCGCCCCCTGCTCGCGGAACTCGACCGGCTGCGCACCGTCCGCCGCGTCGAACTCGGCCGCTTCAACCGGGAGGAGGTCGGCCGCCAGATCGCCGGCATCCTCGCCGCCGAACCGGACCCCGCCCAGATCGACGACATCTTCGAACGCTCCGACGGCAACGCCTTCTTCGTCGAGGAACTCGCCGTCTGCGCCAGCGAGGGCTGCGGCACCGGCCTCACCGACTCCCTCCGCGACCTGCTCCTGGTCCGTGTCGAGGGCCTGCCCGAGATCGCGCAGCGGGTCGCCCGGATCGTCGCCGAGGGCGGCTCCACCGTCGAGTACCCGCTGCTCGCCGCCGTGGCCCAGCTCGCCGAGGACGACCTCATCGAAGCGCTGCGGGCCGCCGTGAACGCCAACATCCTGCTGGCCACGACCGCCGGCGACGGCTACCGCTTCCGCCACTCGCTGGTCCGCGAGGCCGTCAGCGACGACCTGCTGCCCGGCGAGCGCTCCCGCCTCAACCGCCGCTACGCCGAGGCCCTGGAGGCCGACCCGACGCTCGTCCCCGCCGACCAGCGTGTCATGCGCCTGGCCAGCTACTGGTACCACGCCCACAATGCGGCCAAGGCCCTGCCCGCCGTCCTGGACGCCTCCGTCGAGGCCCGCTGCCGCCACGCCTACAGCGAGCAACTGCGGCTCCTGGAACGGGCGATGGAGCTGTGGGACACCGCCCCCGAGGACGTACGGGACCGGCTGCGCCCCATCGACTACACCGAGGTCTACCCGCCCTGCGGCTGCGACCCGGCCACCACACCCCTGCGCTACATGGACCTGATGGCCGAGGCCGCGGTCGCCGGCCGGCTGTCCGGGGAACGCGAACGCGCCCTGCAGATCACCAAGCGGGCCCTGCATCTGCTGGAGGAGGAGGGCGACCCCCTGCGCGCCGCCTGGTTCTGGGTCCAGCGCTCCCGTCTCGTACAGGCTCTCGCCCGAGGCGACGGCTGGAAGGAACTCGGCACCGCCCAGGAGCTGGTCCGCGGACTGCCGCCCTCCGAGGTGCACGCCGAGGTGCTCTCCACCGCCGCCAACTGGTCGATGCTCCACGAACCCGGCCCCGACGCCCTCTCCTCCGCCGAGCGTGCCGTCGAGTACGCCCGCATGGTCGGCGCCCGCGAGACCGAGCTCAACGCCCGCCTCACCTACGGCGGCCTGATGGTCGACGCGGGTTCCGTCGAGGCGGGCCTCGCCGAGATGTACGAGGTCAAGGACCGGGCCCTGGAGGAAGGCGTCTCGTACGTCGCCGGTCGCGCCTACGTCAATCTCGCCTCCGAACTGGACGCGGTCGGCCGCACCCGCGAAGCCGTTCCCCTCCTCCAGGAAGGCCTCGTCTACACCAGGAAGTTCGGCCAGTTGGACTCCGAGGCCTGGGTGTGGGCCAACCTCTCCGAGGCGCTCTACTCCCTGGGCCGCTGGGACGAGGCCGCCGACGCGGCGGCCGGCGCCCTGCGCGTGGGACACGGCGCCAAGCCCCGGGGCGGCGGCGCCAGCTGCCTCGCCCACGTCGCCCTCGGCCGTGGTGACCTGCCCGAGGCCGCCCGTCAACTCGCCGCTGCCCGCGGCTACTTGGGTACGCACGATCCCATGCCTCAGCACACCCTGCTCCTCTCCCGCATCGAGATCGGCGTGGCCGCCGGTGAGGGCCGCCTCCTCGACGCCCGGGCCGAACTGGCCCGCGCCCTGGTTTCCGACATACCGCCCGGCACCCAGCGCTACGGCTGGCCGCTGCTGCTCGCCGCCGCCACCGCCGAGGCCGACGCCCGGGCCCTGCCCGCGGCGGCCCAGGGCCGCGCCGACGCCCTGGAACGGCTCCGCGAGGCCGTCAAGAAGACCACCACCGACACCCCCATCTGGCTCGCCCACGAGCAGTGGGTCCGCGCCGAACTCGCCCGCGCCGAGGGCCGCGACACCACCGACACCTGGTCGGACGTGGTCACCTCCTTCGAAGCCCTGGACCGCCCCTACGACCTCGCCCGTGTCCGCCACCGGCTGGCCGAGGCCCTTCTCGCCTCGGGCGGCGACGACGAGCGCGACCGCGCCACCGAACTGCTGCGCCTGGCCCACGCCGTGGCCGACCACCTCGGCGCCCGCCCCCTTGCCGACGCCGTCGCCCTGCTCGCCCAGCGGGGCCGCCTCGCCCTCAAGCGCGTCCCGGACCCTCGGCCCGCCGACCCGGCGGAGGCGCTCGGCCTCACCGGACGGGAACGCGACGTCCTGCGCCTGGTCGCCGCCGGCCGCACCAACCGCCAGATCGCCGAGGAACTCTTCATCTCCCCGAAGACCGCCAGCGTCCATGTGTCGAACATTCTGGGGAAGCTGGGCGTCTCAGGAAGAGGAGAGGCGGCGGCGGTGGCGCATCGACGGGGACTCTTCCCGCCGGGGGACGGCGACCGCCTGATCGCCGGATGACGGAGCAGCTGAAGGGAAAGCGATGTTCAACGTCTTCGAGGAACTCTTCGCACCCGGCCGCAAACACACCCGAGACGAGAAGAAGAGGCTGGAACTGACCCGCGAGGACGTCGGCGACAACGACCCCGGACGCGGGCCGATAGACCTCGAGTCCGGGAAGGTCGTCGTACGGCCGCCCCGGCAGGAGGAAGAGACGGACGCCGCCGAGGAGTGATCCCTCAGCGGACCTGCAGCTCCAGTATTCGGTCGTCGCCGGACTTCGGGTCTCCCCGGCCGTCCGTGTTGCTCGTCGTCAGCCACAGCCTGTCGCCGCCGGCCGAGACCACGGTCCGAAGGCGGCCGTACTCGCCCCGCAGGAAGGGTTGCGGATCGGCCGAGGCCGCCGTGCCCTTCAGGGGGATGCGCCACAGGCGCTGCCCCTTGAGACCCGCCATCCAGATCGAGCCCTCGGCGTAGGCGATGCCGCTGGGCGAGGCGTCGTCCGTGTGCCACTGGGCTATCGGGTTGTGGTACTCGGAGTCGGACGACCTGCCCTCGGCGTCCGGCCAGCCGTAGTTGCCGCCAGGCTTGATCGCGTTCAGCTCGTCCCAGGTGTCCTGGCCGAACTCCGAGGCGAACAGGCGCTGTTCGGGGTCCCAGGCCAGGCCCTGAACGTTGCGGTGACCGTAGGTGTAGACGGGGGAGTCGGGGAAGGGGTTGCCGGGAGCCGGGTCGCCCTCCGGGGTCAGACGGAGGATCTTGCCGCCCAGCGACTTCTTGTCCTGGGCCAGGCCCCGGTTTCCGCTCTCGCCCGTGCCCGCGTACAGCATCCTGTCCGGGCCGAAGGCGATCCGGCCGCCGTTGTGGATGTAGCCCCTGGGGATGCCCTTGAAGATGGTGTCCGGCGCGCCCAGCTGTTCGCCGGCCGGCTTCTGCGCGTCGTACAGCAGGCGGACGATGCGGTTGTCCGAGGCCGAGGTGAAGTACGCGTAGATCATGTGGTCCGCGGCGTAGTCCGGGGAGAGCGCGATGCCGAGGAGGCCGCCCTCTCCGGCGGGGGAGACCCCGGACACCTTGCCCAGCTCGGTCTTCCTGCCGGTCTTCTCGTCGACCTTCGTGATCGTCCCCTCGTCACGGGAGGAGACGAGCAGGCCCCCGCCGGGCAGCCGGGCGAGGCCCCACGGGGTCTTCAGCCCTGTGGCGACCGTACGCAGCACCTTGACGGAGCCCTTGGCGGGCGGGGCCTTTTCGGCGGCCTGCCGCGACGGGGACGCGCTCGCGGGCGTGCTGCTGCCGGGCCCCGTACCGTCACCGCCTGACCCTCCGCCGGAGGAACAGCCCGCTGTCAGCAGGAGCGCGGTCGTGGCCAGCACGGCCGGCACAGCTCGTCGTAGCACGGTCTTGGTCCCTTCGGGCGGCGGTCCAGCGGCAGGTTCTACTTGTCTTACACCGCTCGCGTCCCGCAGGTTCCCGGTCCACGGATCCCCACCGTCGGGTTCAGTCCCAGGATCCCCGCGCGCCCGGCAGTTCCGCCAGTTCGGTCAGGTCCTGCGGGGTCAGCCGGAGGGCTGCGGATGCGGCGTTCTCCGTTGCCCAGCGTTCGTGTTTGGTGCCCGGGACCGGGACCACGTGCCGTCCCTGGGCCAGCACCCAGGCCAGGGCCACCTGGGCGGGCGTGACCTCGTCGCCGTGCCGGGCGGCGACCCGGCGCAGGCCGGCCACGATCGGCTGGTTCGCGGCCATCATCTCCGCGGTGAAACGGGGGTGGCGGGCACGCACGTCGTCCGGTTCGAAGCCCTGGCCCGGGGTGAGCGTGCCGGTCAGGAAGCCGTTGCCGAGCGGCATCGCGGCCAGGAAGCCGACATCACGCGCCTCGCACCACGGCAGCAGCGACTCCAGTGCCTCCGGCGACCACACCGACAGCTCGGCCTCCACCGCGCTCACCGGGAACACCTGCTGGACGCGCTGGAGCTGCCTGATCGTCGCGTCGTGCAGTCGGCCGCCGGTGCGCCGGCCGCCGCGGGCGCCCACCGCGCACAGGCCCAACGCCCGTACCTTTCCGGCCCGGACGAGCTCCGCCATCGCGCCCCACGTCTCCTCGACCGGGACCTCCGGATCCTCGCGGTGCAGCTGGTAGAGGTCGATGACGTCCGTCTGCAGGCGCCTCAGGGACGCGTCGCAGGCGCGCTTCACATAGCCGGGGCGGCCGTTGGCCACGATGTGCTGCTCGCCCACCAGCAGGCCGACCTTCGTCGACACGAAGGCGTCCTGGCGGCGCTCCTTCAACACCCGCCCCAGCAGCAGCTCGTTGGTGAACGGGCCGTACATGTCGGCCGTGTCCAGGAGCGTCGAACCCGCGTCCAGCGCCCGGTGCACCGCCCTGAGCGAGGCGTCGCCCCGCTGCCGCGACCCGCTGTACGCCCAGCTCATCGGCATGCACCCGAGTCCGACGGCCCCCACCGCGAGTGCCCCCGCGCCGATCGTCCTGCGCTCCACCTGCTCGTGACCCTCCCTCTCCTGGTCCCCCAACCTAACCTCTGCGCTGCCGTGGCCCTGACATAGCCTCCTGACATGACTGCTGACGTGTGGCTCCCCATCCCGCCCGACACCATCGAGGGGCTTCCCGAAGGCCCCGAGTACCGTTTCTGGGACGGCGCCGACGACTTCCCCGGGGACCCTGCCGACTGCGTCTACTACGTCGTTCCCTACATGAAGCCCGGTGACGTGGGCGTACGTCCCCTCCCCGCGTTGAGCGGCGTGCAGGTCGTACAGACCCTGTCGGCCGGCATCGACAGCCTGGAGCCGGGGCTGAAGCACCTGCGTCCCGGCGTGCAGGTGTGCAACGCGCGCGGGGTGCACGAGGCGAGCACCGCGGAACTCGCGCTCACACTGATCCTCGCTTCGCTGCGAGGCGTCCCCGACTTCGTGCGGGCTCAGGGCCGCGGGGAGTGGCTCGGCGGATTCCGGCCCGCGCTGGCCGACAAGAACGTCCTCATCGTCGGATACGGGTCGATCGGCTCCGCCATCGAGGACCGGCTCGTTCCGTTCGAGGTGGCGCGGGTGGCGCGCGTCGCGCGCTCTGAGCGCACCACGGCGCGCGGCCCGGTGCATCCGCTCACCGATCTGCCCGCCCTGCTGCCACAAGCGGATGTCGTCGTCCTCGTCACGCCCCTCACCGAGGCCACCCGCGGCCTCGCCGGCGCCGACTTCCTCGCGCGCATGAAGGACGGCGCGCTCCTCGTGAACGTCTCCCGCGGCCCCGTCGTCGACACCAAGGCCCTGCTCGCCGAGGTGGAGTCCGGCCGTATCACCGCAGCCCTCGACGTCACGGACCCGGAGCCGCTGCCCCGCGAACACCCCCTGTGGCGTGCCCCGGGAGTCCTCATCAGCCCCCATGTCGGCGGCCCCACGTCCGCGTTTCTGCCCCGCGCCAAGCGACTGCTGGTGGACCAGTTGACCCGTTTCGTGAACCGGGAGCCGCTGCGCAACGTGATCCTTACGACAGGCGCAAGCGGCGCGTGACCCCGACGGCTTGAGCGTCCCGTGCGCGCCCCGCGCGAGGGACGCAACGGGAGTGCAATCCGTTTCCGGTACCCTCCGCAACCCTGCGGACGCGGTCCGTGCTCACATTCCCGCTGGTCGTCACGGAGCGTAGAGGAACTATGTCCCTGAGTGACGAGACTGGTGTATCGTCCCGAGCAGGGGCTGCGCCGCACCGTTCGGCGCCGGGGATGGAAATTCAGACTGTGAGGGGGGCGACGGGCGATGCACGGCCTATGGGCGAGCGATCCGACGCGACGGGGCCGCCGGAGGCGACTCTGGCGTACGGCCGCGCGCAGACGCGGTCACCACGGCAGTCACGGCTGCCGGCACAGCCATCACCACCGCAGGCACAGCCGCCGGGGGCATGCGCACCCAGCGCACCGGGAGCTGCGGGACCTGGGAGCGATGCGGACCGGGTGGGCCCGGTGAGCTCGCCCCCGCCCCCCACGACCACCCTCGGCACAGCGGTGCGGGTACAGCCCTCGCCGAGGACGCTGCTGCCCCGTCCGCCGGCCGCCGGCCGCGGACCCGGTCTGGTCCCGCAACTCGTGCTGGCCCTGGTCTGCGCGGGATACGCCGTCGGTTCCGCGTTCGGCTGGGGTTCGGACGAACTCTCGCTGATCATGGGTGACTTCGGACTGAGCGCCGCGGCCGGCACCGCCGCCGTGTCGCTGTTCCTGTACGCCCGCAGCCGCCGTGTCCGCTTTCGACCCGCCTGGCTGCTGTTCGCCCTCTCCTCCGCCATGGCCGCCCTGGGCAACGCGGTCTGGGGGTGGTACGAGGTCGTCCTCGCCGAGCAGGTCCCCAGTCCCAGCTATGCCGACCTGTTCTTCCTGTGCTTCGCGCCGCCCGCGATCGTGGGACTCCTGGTGCTCGCCAAGCGGCCGGTGACCAAGGCCGGCTGGGTGTGCCTCGCGCTCGACGCCTGGCTGATCGGCGGCTCGCTGCTCACGCTGTCGTGGAGCCTCGCGCTCGCCCAGGCGGCCAAGTTCGACGGGCCGAGCGTCGCGCACACCGCGCTGTCGCTCGCCTATCCGCTGATGGACATCGTCCTGGTCAGCATGGTGCTCGCGCTGCACTTCAGGCGCTCCGCGGTGAACCGCACGGCGGTCAACACCGCCATCGGCGCGCTGGCGCTGACGGTGATGTGCGACGCCCTGTTCACCTCGCCGCTGCTGCACAACAGCTACCACTCGGGCCAGTTGCTCGACGCGGGCTGGTTCGCCGGCTCCCTGCTCCTGGCGTACGCCCCCTGGGCCGCGCCCCGGCCGGGCCAGCAGTCCGAGTCCGACCGGTGCGACCTCGACGGGCACACGCGCGTGGTGCACGAACACGTGCCGGGCCAGCGGGGTGGCGCGCACCAGCACCACCCGGCACCACAGGGAGGCGATCACGGCCGGTATCCGGGCGCCCGGCCCATCGCCGGCTCCCTGGCCGCCCTCACGCCCTATCTCGCCGCTGCCGTGTGCACGCTCGGGATCCTCTACACGGTGCTGAACGGCCACCGGGTCGACCGCGTGGTGCTCCTCACCGGTGGCACGGTGGTGCTCGCCCTCGTGGTGCGCCAGGGCATCATGCTGCTCGACAACATCACCCTCACCCAGGAACTGGCGCAGAAGGAGAACCACTTCCGCTCCCTGGTGCAGGGCTCCAGCGACGTCATCATGATCGCCGCGCCCAACGGCATCCTCCGCTATGTCTCCCCGGCCGCCGCCGGGGTCTACGGACGGCCCGCCGAGGACCTCGTGGGTACGGAACTGGCCAATCTCATCCACCCGGAGGACCTGGGCTGCGTGGTGCACGAGGTGCGCCGCTTCCTCGCCGCCAGCCCGTCCGAGGAACCCACTACGCGCATCGAGTGCCGCTTCCGGTCCGGCGACGGCGGCTGGCTCAACGTCGAGTCCACGGTCAACCGCCACCACGGCGGCCTCATCTTCAACAGCCGGGACGTGACCGAAAGAGTGCGCCTGCAGGCACAGCTGCAGCACAACGCCGAGCACGACCCGCTCACCGACCTGCCCAACCGGGCCCTGTTCACCAAGCGCGTCCAGCAGGCCCTCTCCGGCCGCCGGGCCGCCGACCGGGTGTCCCTGCGGGGTACGGCCGTCCTCTTCATCGACCTCGACGGCTTCAAGGCCGTCAACGACACGATCGGGCACCAGGCCGGGGACGAGCTGCTCGTCCAGGCCGCCCGCAGACTCCAGGACGCGGTCCGGCACGGGGACACCGCCTCCCGGCTCGGCGGTGACGAGTTCGCGGCCCTCATCGTCGGGGACGGCACCCGGGACCGCTCCGCGCGCGAACGGCACATCCTGGAGCTCGCCGACCGCCTCAGGATCACGCTCTCGCAGCCGTACCTCATCGACGGCAACGATGTCCGGGTGGCGGCCTCCATCGGCGTCGCCTTCGCCGAGCCCGGCCTCGGTGCGGGCGAGCTGCTGCGCAACGCCGACCTCGCCATGTACCGCGCCAAGGCGGCCGGCAAGGGCCGCGTCGAGCTGTACGCCCCGCAGATGCAGCAGGACGTCGTACGCAAGGCGGAGCTGGCCACCCGGCTGCGTGCCGCACTGCACGACGGCGAGTTCGCGCTGCTGCACCAGCCCGTGGTCTGTCTGGAGGACGGCCGGATCACGTCGGTCGAGGCACAGGCGCGCTGGCGGTCCTCGCAGGGGGTGCTGTTCACCCCCGCCGAGTTCCTGCGGGTCGCCGAGGACAGTGACAAGACCGCCGAGCTCGGCCGCTGGATGCTGGAGGAGGCCGTGGAGCAGGCCGCCGAGCGCACCGGCACGGGGCTGTCCGTGCCCGTCGCGGTGCCGATGAGCGCCCGGCGGCTGCTCGACCGTTCGATGCCGCTCGGCTCCATCGAGGCGCTGCTGACCCGGCACGGGCTGCCGTCCGGCTCCCTGGTGATCGAGCTGTCCGACACCGACCCCCGGGTCTCCCTGGACGAGCTGGAGCGACGCCTGGCCGCCCTGCGCAGGCTCGGCGTGCGGATCGCCCTGGACGGCTTCGGCAGCGGCTATGCGGCGATCACGGCGCTGCGCAGACTCCCCGTCGACGTGCTGAAACTCGACCGCAGCCTGGTCGAGGGCGTCGTCGAGTCCGCGCGGCTGCACAAGATCACCAGTGGGCTGCTGCGGATCGCGACCGACCTCGGGCTGCAGTCCGTGGCCGACGGCGTGGACCTGCCCGAACAGGTCGTGGCGCTGCGCGCGATGGGGTGCACGCACGGGCAGGGCATGGCGTTCTCCGGTCCGCTGGACGAGGTCCGGGTGCGCCGGGCGCTGTCTTCCGGCCACTATCCGGTACCGCACGGCCCGATCGAGCCCGCGTTCGCGGGCGGCGGCGCAGGGGTGTACACCAGTGGTGTGCCCGCTGTTCTGGGAGGCGGAAGTGCCCTCCGCTCACATAATGAGACTCCCGTCCCACCCACTTGACACGTGGTGCGTGCCGGGGGGAGGGTCTGTGCCATGCGCACCCGAATTCTCGTACTTGGAAAGCGCGTCGGCTGAGCTGGCGATGTCCGGACGGACCCGGAACTCCCAGCGACCACACCCGGCGCGCTCCCCTCGCTTGCCTTACGGCACGAGGGGTTTTTTGTTGCACAGGCACCAGTCATGCAGCACTTGAACACTGTACAAACCTCGCAAAAACCCTCAGCATCGAGAAGAGACTGACGATGACCGAGCAGGCCACCGGGGCCCATCCGCAGCCGCGGCCCCGATCCGGAGGACAGCAGTCCGCACCCGAGCACGTCACGGGTGCGAAGTCCCTCATCCGCTCTCTCGAGGAGGTCGGGGCCGACACGGTATTCGGCATTCCCGGCGGTGCGATCCTTCCCGCGTACGACCCGATGATGGACTCCACGCGGGTGCGCCACGTCCTGGTCCGCCACGAGCAGGGGGCCGGCCACGCGGCGACGGGTTACGCGCAGGCCACCGGCAAGGTCGGTGTCTGCATGGCGACCTCAGGGCCGGGCGCCACCAACCTGGTGACCCCGATCGCCGACGCGCACATGGACTCGGTGCCGCTCGTGGCGATCACCGGGCAGGTCGCGTCCAAGGCGATCGGCACGGACGCCTTCCAGGAGGCGGACATCGTCGGCATCACGATGCCGATCACCAAGCACAACTTCCTGGTCACCAAGGCGGAGGACATCCCGCGGGTGATCGCGCAGGCCTTCCACATCGCCTCCACCGGCCGTCCCGGCCCGGTCCTGGTCGACATCGCGAAGGACGCGCTGCAGGCGCAGACGACCTTCTCCTGGCCGCCCGTCATGGACCTGCCCGGCTACCGCCCGGTGACCAAGCCGCACGCCAAGCAGATCCGCGAGGCCGCGAAGCTGATCACCTCCGCCAAGCGGCCCGTCCTCTACGTCGGCGGCGGTGTCATCAAGGCACACGCCACCGCCGAGCTCAAGGTTCTCGCCGAGCTCACCGGAGCGCCCGTCACCACCACCCTGATGGCGCTCGGCGCATTCCCCGACAGCCACCCGCTGCACGTGGGAATGCCGGGCATGCACGGTGCGGTCACCGCCGTCACCGCGCTGCAGAAGGCCGACCTGATCGTCGCCCTCGGAGCCCGCTTCGACGACCGCGTCACCGGGAAGCTGGACAGCTTCGCCCCGTACGCCAAGATCGTCCACGCCGACATCGACCCGGCCGAGATCGGCAAGAACCGCGCCGCGGACGTGCCGATCGTCGGGGACGCGCGCGAGGTCCTCGCCGACCTGATCCAGGCCGTCCAGAAGGAGCACAGCGAGGGCCACCAGGGCGACTACAGCGCCTGGTGGAAGGACCTCAGCCGCTGGCGCGAGACGTACCCGCTGGGCTACGAGCACCCCGAGAACGGCCAGCTGTCGCCGCAGCAGGTCATCCAGCGCATCGGAGAGCTCGCACCGGAGGGCACGATCTTCGCCGCGGGCGTGGGCCAGCATCAGATGTGGGCCGCGCACTACATCCAGTACGAGAAGCCCGCGACCTGGCTGAACTCCGGCGGCGCCGGAACGATGGGCTACGCGGTCCCGGCCGCGATGGGTGCCAAGGCCGGCGCCCCGGACCAGACGGTCTGGGCGATCGACGGCGACGGCTGCTTCCAGATGACCAATCAGGAGCTCACCACCTGCGCCCTGAACAACATCCCGATCAAGGTCGCCATCATCAACAACGGTGCCCTCGGGATGGTCCGCCAGTGGCAGACCCTCTTCTACAACCAGCGCTACTCCAACACCGTGCTGCACTCCGGCCCGGAGGCGGACGGCAAGCAGCCGAGCGCCGGCACCCGCGTCCCCGACTTCGTGAAGCTGTCGGAGGCCATGGGCTGCTACGCGATCCGCTGCGAGGACCCCGCCGACCTCGACAAGGTCATCGAAGAGGCGAACTCCATCAACGACCGCCCCGTCGTCATCGACTTCATCGTCCACGAGGACGCGATGGTGTGGCCGATGGTCGCCGCCGGCACCTCGAACGACACCATCATGGCCGCCCGGGACGTCCGCCCCGACTTCGGCGACAACGAAGACGACTGAGCGAGAGAGACGCAACCAGACCATGTCCAAGCACACGCTCTCCGTCCTGGTGGAGAACACCCCGGGCATCCTGGCCCGGATCGCCGCCCTGTTCTCCCGCCGCGGCTTCAATATCGACTCGCTCGCGGTCGGCGTCACCGAGCACCCCGACATCTCCCGCATCACCATCGTGGTGAACGTCGAGGACCTGCCGCTGGAGCAGGTGACCAAGCAGCTCAACAAGCTGGTCAACGTGCTGAAGATCGTCGAGCTGGAGCCGGCCCAGGCCGTCCAGCGCGAACTCGTCCTGGTGAAGGTGCGCGCCGACAACGAGACGCGCTCCCAGATCGTCGAGATCGTCCAGCTGTTCCGCGCCAAGACCGTCGACGTCTCCCCGGAGGCCGTCACCATCGAGGCCACCGGCAGCAGCGACAAGCTGTCCGCCATGCTCAAGATGCTGGAGCCGTACGGCATCAAGGAGCTCGTCCAGTCCGGCACCATCGCGATCGGCCGGGGCGCCCGCTCGATCACGGACCGGTCGCTGCGCGCGCTCGACCGGTCGGCGTAACGACGCATTGGGGCGGCCGGGTGACACCGGCCGCCCGTATTCCGAGACCCCGAAACTTCACTTCCGCCCGTCGTCATACGGTGGGACGCACAACCTGCACTCAAGGAGAGAACCCAAAGTGGCCGAGCTGTTCTACGACGCCGACGCCGACCTGTCCATCATCCAGGGCCGCAAGGTCGCGGTCATCGGTTACGGCAGCCAGGGCCACGCCCACGCGCTGTCGCTCCGTGACTCGGGTGTCGACGTCCGTGTCGGTCTGCACGAGGGCTCCAAGTCCAAGGCCAAGGCCGAGGAGCAGGGCCTGCGCGTGGTGACGCCGTCCGAGGCCGCCGCCGAGGCCGACGTCATCATGATCCTGGTGCCGGACCCGATCCAGGCCCAGGTCTACGAGGAGTCCATCAAGGACAACCTCAAGGACGGGGACGCGCTGTTCTTCGGCCACGGCCTGAACATCCGCTTCGACTTCATCAAGCCCCCGGCCAACGTGGACGTCTGCATGGTCGCCCCGAAGGGCCCGGGCCACCTGGTGCGCCGTCAGTACGAGGAGGGCCGCGGCGTTCCGTGCATCGCGGCCGTCGAGCAGGACGCGACCGGCAACGCCTTCGCGCTCGCGCTGTCGTACGCCAAGGGCATCGGCGGCACCCGCGCCGGCGTCATCAAGACGACCTTCACCGAGGAGACCGAGACCGACCTCTTCGGTGAGCAGGCGGTTCTCTGTGGTGGCACGGCCGCGCTGGTGAAGGCCGGTTTCGAGACGCTGACCGAGGCCGGCTACCAGCCGGAGATCGCGTACTTCGAGTGCCTGCACGAGCTGAAGCTGATCGTGGACCTCATGTACGAGGGCGGCCTGGAGAAGATGCGCTGGTCGATCTCCGAGACCGCCGAGTGGGGCGACTACGTCACCGGCCCGCGGATCATCACCGACGCCACCAAGGCCGAGATGAAGAAGGTCCTCGCCGAGATCCAGGACGGCACCTTCGCGCGTGAGTGGATGGCCGAGTACCACGGCGGTCTGAAGAAGTACAACGAGTACAAGACGGCCGACTCCGAGCACCTGTTGGAGACCACCGGCAAGCAGCTGCGCAAGCTGATGAGCTGGGTCGACGAGGAGGCGTAAGCCTCATGGCGACGGGGCCGGAGCGGACTGCTCCGGCCCCCTTGTCCAGACCGTCCACTCACGGACGGGTGATCCTTCCGGAGAGGCGCAGGACGATCGTCGCGCCGCCACTACACTGCCGTACTACATACGCGTCAGGCCCACAGCGTCGTGCGTCTTCCACGCGGCTAGCAAACCTCCACCGCCTGCGGCCGTCGGGACGGCCGTCCGCATTGGACTTGTGAGGACTCACGTGAGCTCGAAACCCGTCGTACTCATCGCTGAAGAGCTGTCGCCCGCGACCGTGGACGCGCTTGGCCCCGACTTCGAGATCCGGCACTGCAACGGAGCGGACCGAGCCGAACTGCTCCCCGCCATCGCCGACGTCGACGCGATCCTGATCCGCTCCGCCACCAAGGTGGACGCCGAGGCCATCGCCGCCGCGAACAAGCTGAAGGTCGTCGCACGAGCCGGCGTCGGCCTGGACAACGTCGACGTCTCCGCCGCCACCAAGGCCGGCGTGATGGTCGTCAACGCCCCCACCTCGAACATCGTGACCGCCGCCGAGCTGGCCTGCGGCCTCATCGTCGCCACCGCCCGCCACATCCCGCAGGCCAACGCCGCGCTGAAGAACGGCGAGTGGAAGCGCAGCAAGTACACGGGCGTCGAGCTCGCCGAGAAGACCCTCGGTGTCGTCGGTCTCGGCCGCATCGGCGCGCTCGTCGCGCAGCGCATGTCCGGGTTCGGGATGAAGGTCGTCGCCTACGACCCGTACATCCAGCCCGCCCGCGCCGCGCAGATGGGCGTCAAGGTGCTGTCGCTGGACGAGCTGCTCGAGGTCTCCGACTTCATCACCGTCCACCTGCCCAAGACCCCCGAGACCGTCGGCCTCATCGGCGACGAGGCGCTGCGCAAGGTCAAGCCGAGCGTGCGCATCGTCAACGCCGCGCGCGGTGGGATCGTCGACGAGGAGGCGCTGTACTCCGCCCTCAAGGAGGGCCGGGTCGCCGGTGCCGGTCTCGACGTGTACGCGAAGGAGCCCTGCACGGACTCCCCGCTGTTCGAGTTCGACCAGGTCGTCGCCACCCCGCACCTCGGTGCCTCCACCGACGAGGCGCAGGAGAAGGCCGGTATCGCCGTCGCCCGCTCGGTGCGCCTCGCCCTCGCCGGTGAGCTCGTGCCGGACGCGGTGAACGTCCAGGGCGGTGTCATCGCCGAGGACGTCAAGCCGGGCCTGCCGCTCGCCGAGCGCCTCGGCCGTATCTTCACCGCGCTCGCCGGTGAGGTCGCGGTCCGCCTCGACGTCGAGGTGTACGGCGAGATCACCCAGCACGACGTGAAGGTGCTGGAGCTCAGCGCCCTCAAGGGTGTCTTCGAGGACGTCGTCGACGAGACGGTGTCGTACGTCAACGCCCCGCTGTTCGCGCAGGAGCGCGGCGTCGAGGTGCGGCTGACCACCAGCTCGGAGGCGACCGACCACCGCAATGTCGTCACCGTGCGCGGCACGCTCTCGGGCGGCGACGAGGTGTCGGTCTCGGGCACGCTGGCCGGCCCGAAGCACCTGCAGAAGATCGTGGCCGTCGGCGACTACGACGTCGACCTCGCCCTTGCCGACCACATGGTCGTGCTGCGGTACGAGGACCGTCCCGGTGTCGTCGGCACGGTCGGCCGTATCTTCGGCGAGGCGGGGATCAACATCGCCGGTATGCAGGTCTCGCGGGCCGTGGCCGGTGGCGAGGCGCTGGCCGTACTGACCGTGGACGACACGGTGCCCCCCGCGGTGCTGGTCGAGGTCGAGGCGGAGATCGGGGCGACGTTCGCCCGCTCGGTGAACCTGGTCTGACAGATCACCAAGGGAAGGGGCCGAGCCGACGTGAGTCGGCTCGGCCCCTTCGCGTTGCCCTACGTGCTACTTGTCGCTGACGCGAATCCCCCGCAGCGCCCTCGCCGCCAGTGCCGCCGCCCCCACCAGGACCACCGTCCCGGCGATCGCCGCGCCGTGCATTCCGCTGGTGAACGCCTCGCGGGCCGTCGTCGCCAGGGCGTCTCCCGCGCGCCCCGGGAGCTGAGCGGCCGCCGCCAGTGCGCCGCCCAGGGTTTCGTGGGCCGGAGCGGGAGCCGAGGCGGGGATCTCGTGGCGGTAGAGGGCCGTACCGATGGAGCCGAGGATCGCCATCCCGAGCGCGCCGCCGAACTCCGCGCCGGTCTCCATCAGGGAGGAGGCCGAGCCCGCCCGTTCCACCGGGGCGCTGCTCATCGCCAGGTCCGTGATCTGCGAGATGACCATGACGATCCCCGAGGCGAGGACGCCGCACGCGACCAGGATCAGCCAGAGGGAGTCCGTGCCCACGAAGGCCAGGAGCGCGTAGCCGGCCGCGCCGATCGCGAAGCCCGCGGTGACGACGTAGGCGCGGTCGACGCCCTTCTGGACCATTGAGGTCGCCAGTGGTGCCGCCATGCCGATCGGCACCGACGGCAGCAGTGCCCACAGGGCCGCTTCCATGGCGCTCTTGTCGAGCACCGACTGCAGGTACTGCGTGGTGAAGTACGCCGAGCCCATCATGGCGAACGAGCCGATGAGGTTGAGGACGACGGAGGGCGCGAAGCCACGGCCGCGGAACAGCGCCGGCGAGATCATCGGTGCGGCGGCGGTGCGCTGACGGTGGACGAAGGCGGTCGCGAAGAGCAGGCCGACGGTGATCGAGACGACGTACTGGACGTGCCAGCCCTCGGACGGGATCTCCTTGAGGCCGTAGATGACGGGGAGCACCGCGGCCATCGACAGAGGCACGCTGAGCCAGTCGAAGCGGCCGGGGGCGGGGTCGCGGGACTCGGGCAGCAGGAACGGGCCAAGGATCAGCAGCAGGGCCATCGCCGGCAGGTTGACCAGGAAGACCGAGCCCCACCAGAAGTACTGCACGAGGACGCCGCTCATCACCGAGCCGAGCGCGATGCCGGCCGTCATCACACCGGACCACAGGCCGATCGCCTTCGCGCGCTGGCCCGGGTCGGTGAACATCGTGCGGATCAGCGCCATCGTCGACGGCATCAGGGTCGCGCCGCCGATGCCGAGGACCGCGCGGGCCGCGATCAGGGTCTCGGCGCTGTTCGCGTAGGCCGCGGTGAGCGACGCGATGCCGAAGGCCGCCGCGCCGATCAGGAGCAGCTTGCGACGGCCTATGCGGTCGCCCAGGGAGCCCATCGTCATCAGCAGGCCGGCCAGGACGAAGGCGTAGATGTCGAAGATCCACAGCTGCTGGGTCCCACTCGGTTCCAGGTCCGCGCTGATCGCCGGGATCGCGAAGTACAGGACCGAGACATCCATCGAGACCAGCAGCAACGGGAGCATCAGCACGCCCACTGCGGTCCATTCGCGGCGGCCGGCCAGTTGGCCGGCCGGGGTTGTGGTGGTGCTCGTCGGGTTCGTCATGACAGGGACTGTACGGGCGTCTTAAACACTTGTCTAGAACGAACGTATAAGTCATGCGTCTAGGACGGTTGTATGGATCGGAGTAGGGTGGGGGCATGGGACACCGTGAGGATCTGCTCGAAGGCGCCAAGCGCTGCCTGCTGGAGAAGGGGTTCGCGCGCACGACGGCGCGCGACATCGTCAAGGCGTCGGGGACCAACCTGGCCTCGATCGGCTACCACTACGGGTCGAAGGACGCCCTGCTGGCGCAGGCGTATGTGTCGCTGGTCGAGGGGATGGGGGACGCCTTCGAGGGGGACGGGGCCGCGATGAGCGCCGAGCCCGGTTCCCTCGAACGGTTCCAGGAGGTGTGGTCGAACGTCATCGGCACCATGCGCGCGCCGGGCTCGATCTGGCATCTCAGCATGGAGATCGTGGTCATGGGTGACCAACTGCCCGAGCTGCGCGACCACTTGGCGCGCGCCCAGCGGGAGGCCGGACGCGGGTTCGTGCCGATGCTCATGGGCGGGCGCGAGGAGGACGTCTCGGACGAGACCACCGACACGCTCGGCATGTTCTACGTGACCCTCATGACAGGCCTCATCGCCCAGTGGCACTTCGACCCGAAGACCGCGCCCACCGCGGAGCAGCTCACCGAGGGGCTGCGCCAGGTGATCGCCGGGGCCACCGGGGCCACGAGGAGCTGAGTCTCCCGTCCCCCGAAGTGGACTTCAGCAATCGTTGTGGTGGCGATCTCGAAGAACCGGCGCCAGGGCGCCCAGCATCAGTACCGCCGTCGCCGCGAAGGCCCATGGGTAGCCGGTCAGCCCCGCGAGGAGGCCGAAGCCCGCGGCGCCCACGCCCATGCCGCCGTCGTAGGCCAGGTTCCACAGGGCGCTGACCGTGCCGTAGGAGGAGGCGGAGACGCGGGCGTACATCAGTGTCAGCGTGGCGTTCTGCGCGATGCCGAAGCCTGTTCCGAACAGGGCGGTTCCCGCCACGACGGCGGCCGCGCTCCCGGTCGCGGCGGTGACCAGCACGCCCGCCGCCGACAGGAGCAGGCCGGGCAGCACGAGCCGGGCGCTGCCGTACCGGTCGCAGTGGCGGCCCGCCGCCCAGCGTGCCACGGTCGCGGCGGCCGGCTGCACGAACAGCGCCACGGTCACCACCCCGGCGGATGTCGAAGGGACGGCCAACGGCAGGAAGGTGACCAGGATTCCGGCCGCCGTCGCGGTGGCCGCGAACACGACGACCGGGCGCAGCAGGGCGCCCGTGCGCAGCCCGCGGACCACTCCCACCGACTCCTGCGAACCCGCCGACCGGTCAGGCAGTCCGAGCACGGAGACGATCGCGGCCAGCGCCGCCGCACCCCCGGCCACCGCCACCGGCCCGTACCCCACCCGCCCGACCAGCCACAGCCCCAGCGGCAGACCGATCAGCGACGGCACCCCGGACACCACACCCACCACCGCCAGGCCCTCGCCGCGGCGCTCGGCCGGGATCAGCGTCGCGGTCAGGGCGCCGCCCGCGACGATCGTGAGCGCGAAGCCCAGGCCACGCACCAGGCACACCGCCACGATCCACGCCGTGCCGCCGGACATGGTCAGAACCAGGGCCGGGGCGCCGAGCAGGAACAGGCCGGCCATCAGGGTCGCCCGGTAGCCGTGCCGGGCCACCAGCCGGGGAGTGACGAGTTCGCCGAGGACCGTGGCGAGCATCAGAGAGCCGGTGGCGAGACCCGCCGCACCTCCGCCGCCCGCCTCGGCGGCGTAGGCGGGCACCACCGACAGCAGCAGGAAGAAGCTGACGCTCGCGCCGACCAGGCTCACGAAGCGCAGCAGCAGGGGCCGGCTCAGCAGCGGCGGGCGTGAAGTGATCTGCTGCGCAGGGCAGTCGGCCGAAGGCGTCGTAGGCGTCATACCGTCGAAGCTACGCACCGACCGGCCCTGGGCTAAGCTCCAATTCCATGCCTGTGCAGTGGGCCGGTTTGTCACCCGAGCTGCTCCTGACCGTGGACCGGGACGGCGGGGATCGGCTCTGTGCGCAGTTGGAGCGGCAGTTGCGGGACGCGATCCGCTCGGGCCGGCTGGAGGCCGGCGAACGCCTCCCCTCCTCCCGTGAACTCGCCCGCGTCCTCGGTCTGTCCCGCGGTCTCGTCCAGGACTGCTACGCGCAGCTCCAGGCAGAGGGCTACCTCGTCACCCGCGTCGGCTCCGCCACCCGTGTCGCGGCCTGCGCCCAGGTGGAGCCCGCCCCCGCGCCGTCGCCGCCCGAGGCCCGCCCCCGCCTGATCGCCGACTTCCGGCACGGCGTCCCCGACCTGGCTTCCTTCCCGCTCGCCGACTGGCTGTGGGCGACCAGGGAGGCGGCGCGCACCATGCCCACCGCGGAGCTCGACTACGGGGATCCACGCGGCAGTTGGGTCCTGCGCGAGGTGGTGGCCGGTTATCTGCGCCGGGTCCGCGGCGCCGCCGCCGACCCCGCCCGCACCGTCGTCTGCTCCGGCTACGCACAGGGCCTGAACCTCGCCCTGCGCGCGCTCGCCCGCAGCGGGGTGCGCCTCGTCGCTTACGAGGACCCGGGCGGACCCGCCACCGCGAGGTCCGCCGCCGACGCGGCGGGCCTCGCGGCCGTACCGGTGCCGGTCGACGAAGACGGCGTCGACGTACGGGCGTTGGACGCCACCGGAGCCCGCGCGGTGATCGTCACCCCGGCCCACCAGTGGCCCACGGGCGTCGTACTGACACCCGAGCGTCGCCACGCGCTGATCGAATGGGCGGCACGCCGGGACGCGTACGTCATCGAGGACGACTACGACGCCGAGTTCCGCTACGACCGTGAACCGGTCGGTGCGCTCCAGGGGATCGCCGCGGACCGGGTGATCTCCATCGGCACGGTCAGCAAGTCCCTCGCGCCCGCCCTGCGCCTGGGCTGGCTGCTGTGCCCGCCCGCGCTCCTCGACTCGGTCACCGACCTCAAACGCATCGCCGACCGCGGCTCACCCGCCCTCGACCAGCTCGCCCTCGCCCGCCTGATCGAGTCCGGCCGCCACGACCGCCATCTGCGCCGCATGCGCACGACGTACGCGGCCCGCCGCACCGCCCTCGTGGAGGCACTCGCCCGACACGCCCCCGCGGTACGGCTGTCGGGGCTGGCCGCCGGGTTCCATGCGGTGGCGCATCTGCCGGAGGGCGTGGAGGAGCGGGCGGTGGTGGCGGCGGCGCGCCGCCGCGGGGTCGGTCTGTACGGCATGAGCCCGTGCAGGGCCTCGGGGGCCGTGACCCCCGGGCTGCTCGTCCTGGGGTTCGGGGATGTGACGGAGCGGGCGATCGGGGAAGGCGTGGCTGCCGTTGCGGATGTCCTGTGCCAGGGCGGGTGAGGGGATCGATGAGCCGTCTCTTTGTCCGGGGCTTCGCTGTGGCTGGTCGCGGCGGTATGCGGGCTCGGTGCGACGGATTCCCGCATCAGCGGCGGCATGACTACAGCCTCGCGCCCTTCAACGCCATGTGCAGCAGCAGCCGATCCTCGCCGTCGTCCAGGTCGAGGCCCGTCAGCTTCTCCACGCGGGACAGGCGGTAGTACAGGGTCTGACGGTGGATGCCCAGTTCGGCGGCCGTGCGGGCGGCCTGGCCCGCGCAGTCGAGGTAGATCTCGGCGGTGCGGGCGAGTTCGCGGTGGGTGGGGGACAACAGGGTGTGGACGGCAGGGTCGTGGGCCACGTCGGGGGGCAGCGCGGTCAGCAGGCGGAAGGGGCCGATGTGCGCCCACTCGGCGACCGGACCGAGCCGGGGCTCCGCCAGCGCGGCCCGCGCCGCCGCCAGGGCCTCCCGCCAGGCCGTCGCCAGCTCCGCGAGCCCCGTGCGCGCGGCCGCGATCCCGCACGCCGCCGTGCCGCCCCCCTCCAGCTGCCGCGCCCGCTCCAGCAGCCGCCCCGCCGCCGAGCCGGCCGGCGTCAGGACGTCCGCCGAGCGCAGCCGTACCAGCAGGGCGAGGGCATGGGAGGACGCACCCCACGGCACCGTGCACAGCGCCGTCGCCCCCGGCACCGTACGCACCGAAGGGGCGTCTTCCGGGTCGGCGGACGGCCAGGGGGTCACGCAGACCACCGTGTGCAGGCCGTCCGCGCGCGAGCCCAGCGCGGTGCGCAACTCCGCCACCGCCATGTCCTGCTGCCAGCCGCGCTCGGCGGTGAGCACGGCCCGCAGCTCCCGGGTGAGGTCGGCGCCGTGCTGCGCCTCGTCCGCCAGCAGCGCGCCGATGCGTGCCGCCACGTCCATGGCGGCGGTCAGCTGCCGCTCGGTCGGGCCGGGGTCGGAGTCCAGCAGCCAGACATAGCCGAGGACGACACCCCGATGGCGTACCGGAAGGCAGATGCGTCCCCGGTACACGCCCGCCTCGGGCGTCGGCGGGATACGGACCGGGCCCGTCGCCCGGGTGATGCCGAAGCCCTCGAACCACGAACGGACCGCGGACGTGGAACGCCGCGTCAGGATCGAGCGGGTGCGCACGGGATCCAGGGCGGAGGTGTCGAGGTCGCCCTCGCTGTCGTACGCACCGAAGGCGATCAGCTCGAAGTCCCGGTTCTCCAGGGTCGCGGGTACGCCGAGGAGCTCGGAGATCTCGTCGACCAGCTCCTGGTAGTCACCGGCGTGGCTGAAAGCTTCGGACGTCACTCGGGCATTCTCCCGCATTTCCGGGCCCGCTTCATACATCTGTCTGAGATCTGCGGCACGGATGCGTGACAGCTGTCGATGGCTGAGGATCGGAGGGATCCTTAGGTTTCACGGTGGTTCTATCTGCTGGTTTGTGGAGGTGCCCCGTGCTGGGTCCCGTGATTCTTGCCGCGTCGCGCAGCGACCGGATGCGACGCCTGATCTCGGCGGCCCCGGTGACCAAGCAGGTCGTCGACCGCTTCATCCCGGGTGAGACCGTCGACGACATCGTGCCGATCATCAAGGACCTCACGGGCCGCGGTCTGGAGCTGACGATGGACGTCGTCGGCGAGGACATCACCAGCCCCGAGCAGGCCGCCGCGGCCAGGGACGCCTATCTGGCGCTGATCGACCGGCTGAGCGACCTGGGCCTCGGTGAGCGGGTCGAGATGTCCGTCAAACTGTCGATGTTCGGCCAGGCGCTCCACGGCGGCCATGAGCTCGCCCTCGCCAATGTCCGGCCCGTCGTCGAGGCCGCCGCCGCCATCGGTACGACGGTCACGCTCGACGCCGAGGACCACACCACCCTCGACTCGATGTTCGCCATCCACGAGGAGCTGCGGAAGGACTTCCCGCAGACCGGCTGCGTCATCCAGGCCTACCTGTTCCGCACCGAGGCCGACGCCCGCCGTCTCGCCGCGGCCGGCAGCCGGGTGCGGCTGGTGAAGGGCGCGTACAAGGAGCCCGCCGAGGTCGCGTACCAGCAGAAGCAGGAGATCGACAAGGCGTATGTGCGGATCCTCAGGATCCTGATGGAGGGCGAGGGGTACCCGATGGTCGGGTCCCACGACCCGCGCCTGATCTCCATCGCCCAGGAGCTGGCCCGCAAGGCCGGGCGCAAGCCCGACGAGTACGAGTTCCAGATGCTCTACGGCATCCGGAGCGACGAACACCTCCGACTCGCCGCCGAGGGCCACCGCATGCGCGTCTACACCGCCTACGGCACCGACTGGTACGGCTACTTCATGCGAAGGCTCGCGGAGAAGCCGGCGAACCTGCGCTTCTTCGTCCGCAGCATGCTCAGCAAGGGCTGAACCCGCACCCCGCTCGCAACACCCGCTCAACATCAAGGAGTTACGGATCCCATGGACGCTGTGACCCAGGTCCCCACCCCCGTCAACGAGCCGGTGCACGGCTACGCCCCCGGCTCGCCCGAGCGCGCCCGGCTGGAGGCCAAGCTGAAGGAGCTGGCCGAGAACCCGGTCGACCTGCCGATGACGATCGGCGGCGAGAAGCGGATGGGCGGCGGCGAGCGGTTCGACGTCGTGCAGCCGCACAACCACAAGGCCCGCCTGGGCACGTACGCCAACGCCACCCAGCAGGACGCGCAGGACGCCATCGACGCGGCCCTCGCCGCCGCGCCCGCCTGGCGCGCGATGTCCTTCGACGACCGCGCCGCGATCATCCTGCGCGCGGCCGAGCTGCTGTCCGGCCCGTGGCGCGAGACGCTCGCCGCATCGACCATGCTCGGCCAGTCGAAGACCGCCCAGCAGGCCGAGATCGACTGTCCCTGCGAGCTGATCGACTTCTGGCGCTTCAACGTCGCCTACGCCCGCCAGATCCTGGCCGAGCAGCCCCCGGCCAACTCCCCGGGCGTGTGGAACCGTCTGGACCACCGCCCGCTGGAGGGCTTCGTCTACGCGATCACGCCCTTCAACTTCACCGCGATCGCGGGCAACCTGCCCACCGCGCCCGCGCTCATGGGCAACGTCGTCGTCTGGAAGCCGTCCCCGACCCAGACCCACGCGGCGGTCCTGCTGATGCAGCTGCTGGAGGAGGCCGGGCTGCCCAAGGGCGTCATCAACCTCGTCACCGGTGACGGCATCGAGGTCTCCAAGGTGGCTCTGGAGCACCGGGACCTGGCCGGCATCCACTTCACCGGTTCCACCAAGACCTTCCAGTACCTGTGGAAGACGGTCGGCAACAACATCGAGAAGTACCGCTCCTACCCGCGCCTGGTCGGCGAGACCGGCGGCAAGGACTTCCTGGTCGCGCACCCCAGCGCCGACCGCGCGGTCCTGAAGACGGCGCTGACCCGCGGTGCCTTCGAGTACCAGGGCCAGAAGTGCTCGGCGACCTCCCGCGCCTACATCCCGGCGTCCATCTGGAACTCCGGCTTCAAGGAGGAGTTCGCCGCCGAGGTCGACTACCTGACCATGGGCGACGTCACCGACCTCTCCAACTTCATCGGTGCCGTCATCGACGAGCGCTCCTTCGCCAAGAACAAGGCCGCCATCGACCGAGCCAAGTCCGACCCGGCCTGCACGATCGTCGCGGGCGGCAGCTACGACGACTCGGTGGGCTACTTCGTCCGCCCGACCGTCGTCGAGTGCTCCGACCCGGAGAACGAGGTGTTCCGCACCGAGTACTTCGGCCCGTTCCTCGCCGTGCACGTCTACGAGGACGACAAGTACGAGGAGATGCTGACCCAGATGGAGTCGGTGTCCGACTACGCGCTGACCGGCTCGGTCATCTCGGGCGACCGCGCGGCCGCCGCGTACACGATGGACAAGCTCCGCTACGCGGCAGGCAACTTCTACATCAACGACAAGTCGACCGGCGCCGTCGTCGGCCAGCAGCCCTTCGGCGGCGGCCGCGCCTCCGGCACCAACGACAAGGCCGGCGCCCCGCAGAACCTGATGCGCTGGACCCTGACCCGCGCCATCAAGGAGACGCTGGTCCCGCCGACCGACTACACCTACCCGCACATGGGCTGACCCGTCACCGGGGCAGACTGCCCCTCATGACGGCGAAGCAGAACGAGAGCCCGACCGTGGCGGCCGACGACGGCGTACGTCTGTGGGCCGCGCGGTCGGGCTCCGGCGAACCCCTGGTGCTCTGCCACGGCGGGCCGGGCCTGTGGGACTACTTCGAGGACCTGGCCGAGCTGCTCGCCGACCTTACGCCGGTCGTCCGCTGGGACCAGCGGGGCTGCGGGCGTTCGGAACGGGAGGTCACCGGTCCCTGGACGCTCGACCGCTTCGTCGCCGATCTCGACGCCGTACGACGGCACTTCGGTCTTGAGCGGATGCGGCTGCTGGGCCACTCGTGGGGCGCGCAGCTCGCGTTGAGCTACGCCCTGGCGCACCCGGAGCGGGTGAGCCTGCTCGTGTACGTGTCCGGGACGGGCATCGGACCTGACTCCGACTGGCACCCCGCCTTCCTGGCCAACCTCCTCGCCCGCCTCGGCGAGCAGCCCGAACGCCTCGTCCGCCGACGGGAGTTGGACGACCTGCCGGTGCGATCCGACGACGAGGACCGGGAGTGGGCGATCCTGCAGTGGTCGGCCGAGTTCCAGGACCAGGAGCGGGCGCTGGAGCGTGCCGAACGGATGGCCGACCCCTGGTTCGGGATCAACCGCGAGTGCGGCAAGGCCCTCAACCAGGAACGCGGGCGCAGTTGGGGGACTCCCGAGCTCCACGACGCCTGCCGCGCCCTCGATCTGCCGGTCCTGATCCTCGACGGCGCCCAGGACATCCGCCCCCGCTCCGCCGTGGACTCCCTGGAACGTGCTCTGCCCCGCGTCCGCCGGGTGATCCTGCCGGACGCGGGGCACATGGTGTGGACGGACGACCCGAAGGGCTTCCGGGAGGCGGTCGGGCCGGCGGTGGCCTAGCCCGGCATCTCCGTCCGCTCCCACCACTCGTACACCGGCAGGCTGCCTTCCGGGGTGTTCGCGTGACGCGAGGTCGCCCTGAAGTGCTCGTAGCCGTTCCGGAGCTCGATCTTCAGGTCCGGTCCTGAGGTGTCGACCGGGACGATCCGTGCGGGCAGATCCTGCGGGCCGCCCTCGAGAAGTGCCTTGACCGTGTCGGGCATGACCTCACCCTTCCCTCGGTTGGAATCCGGCAGAAAACGACATTACTCCTGATCAGAGCCCTGTGACTCAATCCACTGTCTCAGATAGTAGGAAGTCCGAGTAATTGTGGAGACAGACCGGGCTCGCTCGCTTACTTTTGTAGAAGCCGAACGTCTCGCTCGACCAAGCGAATGGCGGTCGTGAGCGCGCCCCGTGCAGGCAACCCCTGCGGCGCCGCTCCCCGCCCCATCCGGCGTCTCGTAACCCCTTTCCGCACTCCCGGATGTCGAAGGAGTCGATTTCCCATGGCCGAGACGACCGCACGCCGCCGAGTCCGTCACCTCTCCCGTACGAGCGAGTCCGACCGCAAGAACGCCGCAGCCGCCCTCCAGCGAGCCCTGGATCGAAGGGACAACGGCGGTTCGACCGGCCACTGAGCCGGGCATCACCACTGAGCCGGGAGCCGCACCCGCACGAGGTGCGGCGCGGGCTCACGCTCCGCGCCGCACCTCGAAGTGATCGATCCGTTCGCCGCTGTCCGTGAGCGCCGACACCTTCAGGGCGGGCCTCGCGCCGCTCTCCGCCTCCACCGTGAGCAGCGAGAAACCCCGGTAGCGCACCCGCGACCACTCCACGCTCTCCGGCGCGGACGCCTTCGACTTCGTCCAGCGGAAGGTGTCGACGGAGTCGTGGTGCGTGACGTGTCCCTCGTAGCTCTCCTTCACACCCGCCGGGAAGCCGTACAGATCACGGCCGCCGCCACCCGCCGTGACGTACACGATCCCGTCCCGTGCCGGGTCGGTCGACGCGCCGATGGGGACCGGCCTGCCGACCCCGCCGTTCCTGATGGCGTCCGTGCGCTCGTAGACATGGTTGTGCCCGTTGATCACCAGGTCCACCTGGTGCCTGGCGAACAGCGGCAGCCACTGAGCCCGTACCCCGCCGTCGGAGGCGTGTGCGGAGGTCGAGTAGGCGCAGTGGTGGAAGAAGACGACGATGAAGTCGACCCCCTTCGCCGACCGCAGCTCGGCCAGCTTGCTGTCCAGCCACTTCGTCTGCCTGCCGTCCGTGTAGCCGAAGTTGGCGGGGATCTCGTACGAGACGTCGTTCGCGTCCAGCGCCACGAAGCCGACGTTGCCGTAGGTGAACGCGTACACCCCCGGCGCTCTACGAGGGTCGAAGCCGCTGTCCGGGAGGGAGAAGCGGGCCAGCTGGCCGCCGTAGCCCTCCGGCGAGTACCAGGCCTCCATGTCGTGGTTGCCGGTCGTCACCATCCACGGTACCGACCTCGCCACCGGCTCGTTCTGCTTGAGGAACAGGTCCCAGAAGGCGGGGTCGTAGCCGTCCGACTTGTCGCCCCGGCCATTGGTGTCGGCGTAGCAGATGTCCCCGGCGTGCAGATGGAAGGCGGGCTTCTGGCGCAGGATGACGTGGTCGTTGGCGGCCGCGGCCTGGCTGACCCCTTGGTCGCCGAAGGCCGTGAACACGAACTTCTCCGGGGAGGCCGGTGCCGTGCGGAAGCTGCCGATCGTCGAGCGGTGCTTCGGGGCTGCCGGGTCGAAGCCCTCGTGGCCGACGCCGTAGTAGTACGTGGTGCCGGGGCGCAGGCCGTCCAGGGCCGCATGGAGGTAGTACTGCTCCAGCGCAGGCCGTACGCCCGTCACACCCGGCGTGTGCAGAGCGCGGACCTCGGCCTCGATCTTCCGGCTCAGATCCTCGGGCTTCAGACCGATGCGGACGTACGGCTTCCGCACGGCCAGCGGGACCTGCCAGGAGACCCGCATCTGCGACTTCGGGTCGGCGCCGAAGGCGAGATGCCGGCCGAAGGGGGCGACGACCGAGCCGTGCACCGCCGGGCTCGGGGGCGCCGAGGTCCTTGTGCCCTGGGCTCCCGATCCACCGCCGCAGCCGCTCAGCACCCCGCCCGCCGCCACCGCGCCCGCGGTCACCAGCGTGCGGCGCCGGATCAGCTTCGTACGCAGATACTCGTACTGCTCGGCCATGCTCATCCGGCTTGCGAGCTGCTGCGGGATGCCGACGTCGGGTATGTCCATGTGAGGGAACTTCCCAGCGACGGCCAACGGCCGCCAGACATACGGGTGAACGGGTGGCGACCAGTTGACGCCCTCCGTCATCGGCATGTCCGTATGGCGGACGCGGCATGTCATCCCATGGGACGAGGAGTAGGGTTCCCGCATGTCTCGCAGCATCAATCTCGCAGTGATTCCCGGTGACGGCATCGGCCAGGAGGTCGTGGCCGAAGGTCTGAAGGTCCTCTCCGCCGTCCTTCCGCAGGATGTGAAGCTGGAGACCAAGGAGTACGACTTCGGCGCCAAGCGCTACCACGCCACCGGTGAGACCCTCACCGACGCCGACCTCGACGCGCTGAAGAAGCACGACGCCATCCTGCTGGGCGCCATCGGCGACCCGAGCGTTCCCTCCGGCGTCCTGGAGCGCGGCTTCCTGCTCAAGCTCCGCTTCGCCTTCGACCACCACGTCAACCTGCGTCCGTCGAAGCTCCTGCCGGGTGTCGCCACCCCGCTGGCCGGCGAGCCGAGCATCGACTTCGTCGTGGTCCGCGAGGGCACCGAGGGCCCGTACACCGGCAACGGCGGCACCATCCGCAAGGGCACCGAGCACGAGGTCGCCACCGAGGTCTCCGTGAACACGGCCTTCGGTGTCGAGCGTGTCGTCCGCGACGCCTTCGCCCGTGCCCAGGCCCGCCCGCGCAAGAAGCTCACGCTGGTCCACAAGAACAACGTGCTGACCTTCGCGGGTCACCTGTGGACCAACATCTTCAACAAGGTGGCCGAGGAGTTCCCCGAGGTCACCACCGACTACATCCACGTCGACGCCGCGACCATCTACCTGGTCACCGACCCCGGCCGCTTCGACGTGATCGTCACCGACAACCTCTTCGGCGACATCATCACCGACCTCGCCGCGGCCGTCTCCGGCGGCATCGGCGTCGCCGCCAGCGGGAACATCAACCCGTCCGGCGAATTCCCCTCGATGTTCGAGCCCGTGCACGGTTCGGCGCCCGACATCGCCGGCCAGGGCAAGGCCGACCCCTCCGCCACGGTCCTGTCCGTCGCGCTGCTCCTGCGCCACCTCGGCTACGAGGCCGAGGCCGCCCGTATCGACGAGGCGGTCTCCGCCGACCTCGCCGAGCGCACCGGCAAGCCCGCCCGCTCCACGTCGGAGATCGGCGACGCGCTGGCCGTACGAGTAGCCGGCTGACCCCGCCGCCTCTCGAAGCCGCCGGGTCGCATCAGCACCCGGCGGCTTCCGCTGTGTCCCCGCCGGGTGCCACCATCATCCCTGGGCCGCGTTTTCACGCCGTTTCTGCCACGGTCCCCGCCTTGCGATAATCGAACGCGGAGCCGCGGATTGAGGGAATGCTCGGACGTCCTAGAACTGGCCACCGGCCGTACGGACGTGAGCGCGGCCCGTCACACACAACCGGTGAAGGACAACCACTCATGACGACGCCCACGATCGAGCTCAAGCCCTCGGCCTCGCCACTCTCCGACGCGGAGCGCGAGGCGATCCTGGCGAACCCCGGGTTCGGCCGCCACTTCACCGACCACATGGTGACGATCAAGTGGACGGAGGGCCGCGGCTGGCACGACGGCCAGCTCGTCCCCTACGGCCCGCTCTCGCTCGACCCGGCGAACATGACCCTGCACTACGCGCAGGAGATCTTCGAGGGTCTCAAGGCCTACCGCCGCCCGGACGGCTCGGTCGCCACGTTCCGCCCCGAGATGAACGCCCGCCGCTTCCAGCGCTCCGCGCACCGCCTCGGCATGCCCGAGCTGCCGGTCGAGACCTTCATCGAGGCCTGTGACGTCCTCGTCCAGCAGGACAAGGCGTGGGTGCCGGCACACGGCGGCGAGGAGTCCCTCTACCTGCGCCCGTTCATGATCGCGACCGAGGTCGGCCTGGGCGTGAAGCCCGCCAACGAGTACCTCTTCCTGGTCATCGCCTCCCCGGCCGGCGCCTACTTCCCCGGCGGCGTGAGGCCGGTCTCCATCTGGCTCTCCGAGGACCGCGTCCGCGCCGTCCCCGGCGGCATGGGCGACGCGAAGACGGGCGGCAACTACGCGGCCTCCCTGCTCGCCCAGGCCGAGGCCGCGGCCAAGGGCTGCGACCAGGTCTGCTACCTCGACGCGGTCGAGCACAAGTGGGTCGAGGAACTCGGCGGCATGAACCTGTACTTCGTGTACGGCGACAAGATCATCACGCCGTCGCTGACCGGCTCCATCCTGGAGGGCGTCACCCGTGACTCGCTCCTGACCGTCGCCCGCGACCTCGGCTACGAGTCGGAGGAGGGCCGCGTCTCCATCGACCAGTGGCAGCGCGACGCCGAGAACGGCACGCTGACGGAGGTCTTCGCCTGCGGCACCGCCGCCGTGATCACCCCGGTCGGCACCGTCAAGCGTGCGACCGCCGAGTGGCAGCAGGCGGGCGGCGAGCCCGGCGAGGTCACCCTCAAGCTCCGCGAGGCCCTGCTGAACATCCAGCGCGGGACGGCGGAGGACAAGCACGGCTGGATGCATGTTCTCGGCTGAGGGCTGAACAGGGGTTCGTGCGGGGGGTCGCCGTGGCCCTACTGGGGGGCTGCGCCCCCCAGGCCCCCCGTTTCGGCCTGAACGGCCTCGTCCTCAAGCGCCGGACGGGCTGGGGTGGCAGGCCGGGGCTTGGAAAGCACTCTCAGCTGCAGCACCGAGTACGTCAGGCCGCCCACCAGTCCCGACAGTACGAAGCTGCAGTCCACCCCACCCGTCAGCGACAGCAGCGGGCCCTCGTACGACGGCAGTGACACCCCGAGGAGGCCGAATCCGGCGCCCACCGTCCAGGACAGGGTCGCCCGCACGTTCCACCCCGCGCGGTACCAGTAGATCCCGCCCCGCGAGCGCCGGTTGAACACCTGGAGGGCGGCCGCGTCGTACACCCCGCGGCAGCGCACGAAGCCGATGAGGGTGATGACCGCCCACGGGGTGCCGATGGCCGTCAGGAGCAGGACGAAGGACGTCATCGCCGACTGGGCGTTCCAGGTGTAGTGGCCGATGAAGACGCAGGCCGTGGCGACGATCGCGACGGTGTACGTGGCCCGGGCCCGGGACGCCCGCGGAAGGATCGCGTCCAGGTCGAGGCCCATGGAGTACAGCATCAGACCCGCGTTGCCGACCGAGCCCGCGGAGGCGGAGAGCAGGAGCGGGATGAGGTACCAGGCGGGGGACGCCGTCACCAGCGGGCCCGCGTAGTCCGCCGCCGCGCGGGCCGCGTACGCCGTGAAGGTACCGAAGAGCTGGGGGACCAGCAGGCCCAGGAGCAGGCCGAGCCAGGTCGCGTGCAGGACCCGGCGGGAGGAGTGGCGGGCCGGGGAGATGTAGCGGGTGTAGTCGCCGAGGAGGGTGATGAAGGCGATCGGGCCGGAGAGGCCCGCTGCCACCGTCGCCAGGAACCAGGTCGGCCAGTAGCCGCCCAGCAGATAGCCGCCGGTCTCCGGGATCGCCGAGGTGGTGAAGTGCGGGGCGTACGCGATGACGCCCAGCGCCAGCAACGCCGTCATGCCGATCGCCAGGACCCGGGACATGGCCAGCAGCACCCGGTAGCCGTACACCGCGCCGGCGACCGTCGCCCCGGCGAGGAGCGCGTAGACCAGGGCGTACGCCACTCCGTCCACCGGCAGACCGAACAGCCGGCGCAGCACGCCCACCATCACGTCGCCGCCGATCCACACGGTCAGCGCCGTGTAGCCGAGGGCGAGGAGCAGACCGACCACCGAGCCGACCAGCCGGCCGCGCACGCCGAACTGGGCGCCGGAGGAGGTGGAGAGGTTCGTCGCGGTGCGCAGGGAGATCAGCGCCAGGGGCGCCGTCAGGGCCGTGCCCGCCACCGTGCCGACCACGATCGAGCTCAGCGACGACCACCAGTCCAGGCCGAACGACGGCGGCAGCCAGCCGAAGATGATCACGCCAAGACAGAGGTTGGAGCCCAGCAGGATCGAGACGAGGTCGCGGGGCCCGCTGGTGCGTTCCTCCTCGGGGATGGTGTCCACCCCGCGCTGTTCCATCGAGATCGGCATGGCGGCCCTTTCGGTTGGTTAGAGCAGCACTCAATGTGACCCGAGACGCTGTGGGCGTCAAGACCTTCCCCCAAAGCCATCCTCTGTTTAGAGTGTTGCTCTAAATGGAGGGATGGACATGCGGCTGACACCGACCGAACGCGACCGGCTGCTGCTCTTCGGGGCCGCCGAGCTGGCCCGGGCCCGGCGGGCCAGGGGCCTTCGGCTCAACGTGCCCGAGGCCACCGCGCTGATAGCGGACACCGTCTGCGAGGCCGCCCGCGACGGTGCCCGGCTCGCCGAGGCGATCGAGCGCGCCCGGTCGGTCCTCGGCCCGGCCGATGTGCTGCCGGGCGTCGCGGACGTCGTCACCGAGGTGCATGTCGAGGCCGTCTTCGACGACGGTTCGCGGCTCGCGGTGGTGAGCGATCCGATCGGCGGGGGCGGGCTGGGGGAGCAGGCGCCGGGCGCGCTGCTGCCCGGCCCTGAGCATGCCGAGCCCGAGGCGGCCGTGCGGCTGACGGTGACCAACACCGCCACCGTGCCCGTCTCCGTCACCTCCCACTTCCACTTCTTCGAGGCCAACCCGCGCCTCGACTTCGTACGGGAACAGGCCTATGGGATGCGGCTCGCCGTGCCTGCCGGGTCGTCGGTGCGGTTCGGGCCGGGGGAGAGCGTCGAGGTCGGACTGGTGCCGGTCGGGGGCGAGCGGGTCGCGATCGGGTTCGCGGGGCTCGTCGACGGGGCGCTGGACGCGCCGGGGGCGAAGGAAGAGGCCCTGCGCAGGGCCGCCGCCTGCGGATATCTGGGAGCAGAACGATGAGCAACGACCACCGCCCGAGCATCGACCCACGTGCCTATGCCGCCACCCATGGGCCCCGCGCCGGCGACCGTGTCCGGCTCGGGGACTCCGGGCTGACCGTCCGCGTCGAGTCCGACTCTCAGCGGTACGGCGACGAGTTCCTCGCCGGTTTCGGGAAGACCGCCCGCGACGGGCTGCACCTCAAGGCGGCGGCCGTCCGGGAGACCTGTGACGTCGTGATCAGCAATGTGGTGGTGATCGATGCCGTGCAGGGGATCCGGAAGGTGTCGATCGGCATCCGGGAGGGGCGGATCTGCTCGATCGGGCGGGCCGGGAACCCCGACACCCTCGACGGGGTCGACGTCGTCGTCGGTACGGGTACCTCGATCGTGTCCGGCGAAGGGCTCATCGCCACCGCCGGTGCCGTCGACACGCACGTCCATCTGCTCTCGCCGCGGATCATGGAGGCCTCGCTGGCGTCCGGCGTGACCACGATCATCGGGCAGGAGTTCGGACCCGTGTGGGGGGTCGGCGTCAACTCGCCCTGGGCGCTGCGGCACGCCTTCAACGCCTTCGACGCCTGGCCGGTCAACATCGGCTTCCTGGGGCGCGGTTCGTCCTCGCACTCCGCGCCCCTGGTGGAGGCGCTGGCCGAGGGCGGCGCGAGCGGCTTCAAGGTGCACGAGGACATGGGCGCCCATACCCGCGCCCTGGACACCGCGTTGCGCGTCGCCGAGGAGCACGACGTCCAAGTCGCCCTGCACAGCGACGGGTTGAACGAGTGCCTGTCGGTGGAGGACACCCTGCGGGTGCTGGAGGGGCGGACCATCCATGCCTTCCACATCGAGGGGTGCGGCGGCGGGCACGTCCCGAACGTCCTGAAGATGGCGGGCGTCCCGAACGTCATCGGCTCCTCCACCAACCCCACCCTCCCCTTCGGGCGGGACGCCGTCGCCGAGCACTACGGCATGATCGTCTCCGTCCACGACCTGAAGACCGACCTGCCGGGCGATGCCGCCATGGCCCGCGACCGCATCCGCGCCGGGACCATGGGCGCCGAGGACGTGCTGCACGACCTGGGCGCGATCGGCATCACCTCGTCCGACGCGCAGGGCATGGGGCGGGCCGGCGAGACCGTCCGCCGTACCTTCGCCATGGCCGGGAAGATGAAGGCCGAGTTCGGCGCCCCGGACGAGCACGACAACGAGCGCGTCCTGCGGTACATGGCCAAGCTGACCATCAACCCCGCCATCGCGCACGGCCTCTCGCACGAGGTCGGGTCGATCGAGGTCGGCAAGCTGGCCGACATCGTGCTGTGGCGGCCGGAGTACTTCGGAGCGAAGCCGCAGCTCGTCCTCAAGTCAGGCTTCCCGGCGTACGGGGTGGTCGGCGATCCCAACGCGGCGACGGACACCTGTGAACCTCTGGTCCTCGGGCCGCAGTTCGGGGCGCACGGCGCGACGCCCGCCGAGATCTCCGTCGCCTTCGTGGCCCAGGCCGCCCTGGACCAGGGCAACGACACCATGCCGACCCGGCGCAGAAGGGTCGCCGTGCGCGGCACCCGCGGCATCGGACCGGCCGACCTGCGGCTCAACTCCCGTACCGGAGCGGTCGATGTCGACCAGCGGACCGGTCTGGTCACCCTCGACGGAGAGCCCGTCCGCTCGCAGCCGGCCGACTCCGTCTCCCTCAACCGCCTCTACTTCCTCTGATTCCTCTGCTTTCTCTGACTTCGTCCGACTCCCTCCGACAAGGACCTTCCATGTCTGCAGCCGCCGACGGCTTCCGCATGCCCGCCGAATGGACCCCGCACGAGCGCACCTGGATGGCATGGCCCGGCCCGAACCCCACCTTCGAGGACCCGGAGGACCTCGCCGCCTCCCGTGTCGCCTGGGCCGCGGTCGCCCGTGCGGTCCGCCGCTTCGAGCCGGTGACGGTGGTGTGCGGACCGGGACAGTCGGCGTACGCGCGGGCGCTGCTGGGCCCGGACGTCGACACCGTCGAGCGTGAGCTGGACGACGCGTGGATGCGGGACATCGGGCCGACGTTCCTCACGAACGGAAGCGAACTCGCCGCCGTGGACTGGACGTTCAACGGCTGGGGCGCCCAGGGCTGGGCCCGCTGGGAGCACGACGCGAAGATCGCCGCGTATGTCTCGGACCTCGCGGGCGCGAGGACGTACGCCTCGAAGCTGGTGAACGAGGGCGGTGCGATCCACGTCGACGGCGAGGGGACGGTCCTGCTCACTCAGACCGTGCAGCTCGGCCCCGAGCGCAACCCGGGCTGGACGAAGGAGCAGGTCGAGGCGGAGATCCACGCCCAGCTCGGCACCCGCAAGGCGATCTGGCTGCCCCGCGGCCTCACCGGCGACTACCCGCCGCACGGCTTCGGCACCCTCGGCCATGTCGACATCGTCGCCGCGTTCGCACGCCCCGGTGTCGTGGTCGCGCACTCCCAGCCGGACCCCGCGCACCCGGACCACGAGGTGACGAAGGAGGTCATCGGGCTGCTGAGGGCGCAGACGGACGCGCGCGGCCGCAGCCTGGAGGTCGTCGAGGTCCCGGCGCCCACCGTGCTGGAGGCCGACGGCCACTGGGCCGACTACTCCTACATCAACCACTACCTCTGCAACGGCGGAGTCGTGCTCTGCGGCTTCGACGACCCGCGCGACGAGATCGCCGCCGGGATCTTCCGCCGGCTCTTCCCGGAGCGGACGGTGACTCTCGTGGACGCCCGGACGATCTTCGCGGGCGGCGGCGGCATCCACTGCATCACCCAGCAGCAGCCGAAGGTCCGGTGACGGCCCACGGGGCAGCACCGTCAGGTAGAACGTACGGGTGAACGTGCTGATCTGTGCCGCCTGCGGAGGCCGGCTGACCGAGCCCGTCCGGCACCTGGACGAGATGCCCGAGTACCCGGGCTGGGACGGGCTCCCGGGCCCCGACGGCAGGCGGCACGGGCCGCCCAGTGTCCCTCGCGGGACCTACGTCGTGGACCCGCGGCCCTTCGGGGCGCCGTTCGTACCGGCCGACCCCGCGCAGGAGTACGACGGGGTGGTGCCCGGCGGCAAGTGGATGTCCGACGAGCGGGGCGTTCTGGTCTCCGCCGGGCCGCGCGGCACCTATGTCCTGCACCCGGACGACGTCCTGGGCATCGCGCCCCACTCCGACCACCGACGCCTCATCGGCTGCTGCGGTCCGAACGGGGACTACGGGGTCAACCACGTCTGCGGGTGCGGGGCCGAGGTGGCCATCGTGGCCGCCGACTGCTGCAGCGGCTACGAGACGCGACTGGTTCCGGATGCCGTGCGCGTCGAGGCGGCCCCGTGACCGCCCGGCGCCGCACTCCCGCCCCGCCCCGCGAACAACTCCTCGCCGCCGCCATGGACATGATCGCCGAGCGCGGTCTGGAGAAGCTCACCATGGCGGCGCTCGGCCGCGAGGTCGGCATGAGCAGCGGTCACCTGCTCTACTACTTCCGCTCCAAGGACGAGCTGCTGCTGCAGGCCCTGGAGTGGAGCGAGGGCCGGCTGGGCGCCGAGCGCGGACGGCTGCTGGCGCGCGGCGGCACGGCCCGCGGGCGGCTCGACGCCTATGTCGACCTGTATGTCCCCGACGGCCACCGCGACCCGCACTGGACCCTCTGGCTGGAGGTCTGGAACCGCTCGCAGAACGCCGACGAGGACGCCCGCGACCGGCAGGCCGCCATCGAGGGCGTCTGGCACCGCGACCTGGTGGCGCTGATCGCGGAGGGGGTGTCGCGGGGGGAGTTCCGCCGCGTCGACCCCGACCGTTACGCGGCCCGGCTGCGAGCCCTGCTGGACGGCTTCTCGATCCATGTGGCGATCGGGCTGCGCGGGACCGACCGGGCGCAAGTTCTCGGCCATGTACGGGAGTTCCTGGACGAGAGCCTGCTCGCGGACGGCTGAGCCCGTGCCCCGGTTGTACTCAATTCGGCGGATTGACGCTGTCCCGCGTGGTGCGTTTGCCTCGAAAGGAGCCCTTGGCGCAGGGCCGGGGGCAAGCGTCACACGGGGAACACAGGGGGAATCGTGCTCAGAGTCATGCGTGGGATGTCCGTCGCGGTGGTGGCGGGAGCCATGGTCGCGTTGACGGCGACGTCACCGTCCGCGGCAGCGGCGCCCGGGCCGGGGATCGAACGGGTCACGCTGTCGGCGACGGGGGAGCAGGGCGACGACAACGCGTACGGACCGCAGTTCAGCGCGGACGGCCGGTTCGCGCTCTTCACGGCGGACGCGTCCAATCTGGTGCCGGGCGACACCAACAGGACCTCGGACGTCTTCGTGCGTGACCTGCGCAGGGGGACGGTCGAGCGGGTCAATGTCGCCTCGGACGGCGCGCAGGCGGTCGGCGGCTGGTCGGAGGCGCGGGCCATCAGCGCCGACGGCCGGTACGTGCTGTTCAGCTCCAACGCCAGGAACCTGGTCCACTGGGACAACCCGCCCACGAACGAGGCGGCCCAGGACATCTACCTGCACGACCGGCGCACCGGCCGCACGGAGCGGATCAGCGTCGCCCTCGACGGGGGCTCCGCCTTCACGGCCGCCGCCGTGATGTCGCCGAACGCCCGCTACATCGCCTTCAACGCCAAGGCCGACCGGATGGAGAGGAACCCCCGCGACCTCTTCGGGATCGTGTATCTCCTCGACCGCCGCACCGGCACCGTGGAGCGGATCAGCAACCGGGACCGCCCGGACAACCCCTCCCTGCTCCAGGGGCTGAGCGACAACGGCCGCTACGTGGCCTACACCCAGCTGGTGCCGCGCAGCTCCTACGGCCGCACCTGGGTGCACGACCGCCGCACCGGCACCGAGGAACAGGTCAACGTCAAACCGGACGGCACCCCGGCCCAGCGGTACGCGCTGCCCGCCTCGCTCTCCGCGGACGGCCGCACCATCGCCTTCTCCTACTGGGGCGACGAGGAACTGGTCCCGGGCGAGGACCCCGGCACCGGCTCCACCGTCTACGTCCGCGACCTGCGCCGGGACGTCACCCGGCGGGTCAAGGCCGGCCCCGCGGGCGAGGACGGGATCAGCGAACCCGTGCTCAGCCCCGACGGCCGGTACGTCACCTATCAGGCACAGCCGCGGTCGGCGGACGGCCGCCCCGGGCCCGACAACGTGTACCTCCGCGACCTGCGCACCGGCTCCACCCGCCTGGTCAGCGAGTCCGTCACGGGCGGACCCGTCACGGACGAGCCCGTCGCCGTGTACGCGGTGAGCGCGGGCGCCCGCCGCATCGGCCTCGGCAGCGAGTCCGGCCGGCTCGTCGCGGGCGACACCAACGGCTTCTACGACGGCTTCGTCCGCCGTATCGGCTGACCCGCGACCTGCTGTGATCAGCACAGTGCTCGCATCCTGAGACGGACGGTGAACACGGGGGCGGATTGTGCCAGACTGCCCCCGTGCTCTCGTTCGCCACGATTATTGGCAGCAGGCGCGCCGGTCCGCAGTGACCGCCACGTACGACCAGGTACGGGTGGACACCGTCGTCCTCGACCCGCGCGCAGACCTCTCGCACCCGCGAGAGGTTTTTCGCTTTTCTGGCCCACCCCCAGCCGGGAGCGGAGCGCGAGGGATCATTGGGGACGGTGGAGCCGGTCATTCCGGTACAGACCGCGATCCAACGGGATCCAACAGCAGGAGCCTTGAACACCATGACCGCAACCAGCGAGCTCGACGATTCGTTCCACGTCTTCGACACCACCCTGCGCGACGGCGCGCAGCGTGAGGGCATCAACCTCACCGTCGCCGACAAGCTCGCGATCGCACGGCACCTGGACGACTTCGGCGTGGGCTTCATCGAGGGCGGCTGGCCCGGCGCCAACCCGCGGGACACCGAGTTCTTCGCCCGCGCCCGGCAGGAGATCGACTTCCGTCACGCCCAGCTCGTCGCCTTCGGCGCCACCCGCCGGGCCGGCGCGAAGGCGAGCGAGGACCCGCAGGTCAAGGCGCTCCTGGACTCGGGCGCCGAGGTGATCACCCTGGTCGCGAAGTCCCACGACCGGCATGTGGAGCTGGCCCTGCGAACGACGCTCGACGAGAACCTGGAGATGGTCCGCGACACGGTGTCCTACCTGCGTGAGCAGGGCCGCCGGGTGTTCGTCGACTGCGAGCACTTCTTCGACGGCTACCGCGCCAACCCGGAGTACGCCAAGGCCGTCGTACGGGCCGCCGCCGAGGCCGGGGCCTCCGTGGTGATCCTCTGCGACACCAACGGCGGCATGCTCCCCGCCCAGGTCCAGGCCGTCGTCTCGACCGTCCTCGCCGACACCGGCGCCCGGCTCGGCATCCACGCCCAGGACGACACCGGCTGCGCGGTCGCCAACACCCTCGCCGCGGTCGACGCGGGCGCGACCCACGTCCAGTGCACGGCGAACGGCTACGGCGAGCGCGTCGGCAACGCCAACCTCTTCCCGGTCGTCGCGGCCCTGGAGCTCAAGTACGGCAAGCAGGTCCTGCCCCAGGGCGCGCTGCGCGAGATGACCCGGATCTCGCACGCCATCGCCGAGGTCGTGAACCTCACCCCCTCCACGCACCAGCCGTACGTCGGTGTCTCGGCCTTCGCCCACAAGGCCGGTCTGCACGCCTCCGCCATCAAGGTCGACCCCGACCTGTACCAGCACATCGACCCCGAGCTGGTCGGCAACACGATGCGCATGCTGGTGTCCGACATGGCGGGCCGCGCCTCGATCGAGCTCAAGGGCAAGGAACTCGGCGTCGACCTCGGCGGCGACCGCGAACTGGTCGGCCGGGTCGTCGAGCGGGTCAAGGAGCGCGAGCTCAAGGGCTACACGTACGAGGCCGCGGACGCTTCGTTCGAGCTGCTGCTCCGCTCCGAGGTCGAGGGCAAGCCGCTGAAGTACTTCGAGGTCGAGTCCTGGCGGGCCATCGTCGAGGACCGCCCCGACGGCACCCACGCCAACGAGGCCACCGTCAAGCTCTACGCCAAGGGCGAGCGCATCGTCGCCACCGCGGAGGGCAACGGCCCGGTCAACGCCCTCGACCGCGCCCTGCGCGTGGCACTCGAGAAGATCTACCCCCAGCTGGCCAAGCTGGACCTCGTCGACTACAAGGTCCGCATCCTGGAGGGCGTCCACGGCACGCAGTCCACGACCCGGGTCCTGATCTCCACCTCCGACGGCGCGGGCGAGTGGTCGACGGTGGGCGTCGCGGAGAACGTCATCGCCGCGTCCTGGCAGGCGCTGGAGGACGCGTACACGTACGGACTGCTGCGGGCGGGGGTTGAGCCGGCGGAATAACGCCCCGGCGTCCCCCGGGGGGCTGCCGCCCCCGGGAGGGGACGGGTAGGGGCGGCGGGGGCGAGAAAGCCCGGCGGCCCCTACTGCAACCGCCACTTCTGGTTGGCAGCCCCCGTACACGACCAGATCTGCGCCCGGGCCCCGTTCGCCGAGGAGTTGTCCGTGACGTCCAGGCACTTGTTCGCGGCCGTGTTCACGACGTCACCGGTCGAGGAGTTGTACGACCACTGCTGCGCTCCGGTCCCATTGCAGTCGTACAACTGCACCTTCGCCCCGTCCGCCGTCGAACCCGATGTCACGTCAAGGCACTTGCCGAGCGCCCGCACCGTGCCGTCCGTCTGCACGGTCCACTGCTGGGCGGCCGAGCCGTTGCAGGTGTAGAGCTGCACCGCCGTGCCGTTGACGCTCGAACCGCCCGCCACGTCAAGGCACTTGCCCGCCAGACCGACGAAGGCCCCCGACTGTCCGCCCGTGCCCGACTGGGTCCCCGACCATGTGAACGTCGCCGACGTCTTGCCGGGGAGGGAGTAAGTCGCGTGCTGCGAGCCCCAGTCGATGGTCACCGTCTTCGCCGACGAAGCGTCGTTGTAGGCGATCAGCGCCTTCGAGCCGTCGGGGTTGCGCCAGGCCACGTTCGGCACGGTGGAGGAGGCCGTGGAGGCGATGCGCTGGGCGCCCGGCCGTACGAACTTCGTCAGGTGCCCCATCGTGTAGTACTCGACCGTGTAGTCGACCGTCCCGCTCGCCCCGTCCCCGTTGTGCACGGTGATCAGGCCCGTGCAGGTGCCGCAGCCCCCGTTGTGCGGGCCCATGTTCTGGTCCACGGCCAACGACCACTTGGTCATCGACTTCGCCCAGTTCCGGGTGTAGTCGACGATGTCGAGCATGTCCTCTCGCTGCTGGTTCGCGATCCACGTCCCGCCCGAGTGCTCGGTGCCGAACGCGTCCAGCGACGGGTACTGGTTGTGCACGGACGTCTGCTTGGTGACGTCACCGCCGTAGCCGTGCCAGGCGATTCCGCCGAAGTTGGGGTGGTTGCGGATCGCCGGGTCGTCGACCGACTGGGCCGCATAGGAGTCGTACACATCCCAGTTCCAGTCGTGCGCCAGGACCTTGGTGGGCAGGCCCGCCGACTGCAGCTTCGGCAGCAGCTCGTTCTTCAGGAAGTACGCAAGGCCGCTCGCGTTCCAGCTCATCGACGGGTAGCCGGAGCAGCAGGTGGGCTCGTTCTGCGGGGTCACGTACGAGACGTTGACGCCCTGGTCCCTGTACGCCTGGAGGTACTTCACGAAGTACGAGGCGTACGCCCCGTAGTCCTCCGCCTTCAGCCAGCCGCCGTTGAGCGCGCCGCTGTCCTTCGTCCAGGCCGGAGCCGTCCATGGCGAGGCCATGACAGTCAGGGAGGGGTTCAGCCGGAGGGCCTGCTTCGTCAGCGGCACGACGTCCGCGAGGTCGTGCGCGATGGAGAAGCTGTTCAGGTTCGGGTCGGTCTGGCCGGCCGGCACGTCGTCGTACGTGTAGCCGTACCGCGCCAGGTCCGAGGCCCCCATTGGATTGCGCAGGAACGACAGCCCGATCCCGTCCGTCGGTGAGAACAGCTTCCGCATGGTCGCGTCGCGTGTGGCCTGCGAGAGCGCCCCGCTGGAGTTCATCAGCCAGGCCGCGGTGTCCGTGAAGGACGCACCGCCGCCGGTGAAGGTCTGGTACCGGGTGTTCTCGTCGACGGTGATGTTCTCGCCTCCGCCGCCCGTCCCGGACGTGAAGGCGAACGGCGTCTGTTGCTGGAGCCCACGCGTGACGTGGCGTCCGGCGGAGTCGTCGGTGGTGGTGAGCCAGGCGGTGACCTGCTCACCGGCCGCGTGCGCGGGGCTGGTGGCCGCGGTGATTCCGGCTGTGGAGAGGAGTCCGGCCAGCAGCAGCCGGACCGTGCGGGGGGTTCTCCTCATGCTGCGTCGCCCTTCCCGAAATGTCTGACGTGACGTCTTGACGGGTCTGTGGGCCGTTAGTTAACTCACGGCGTGATCTAAGCCATGAGTGAACCATGACAGTCGAGGGATGGTCCATGCCAAGACAGAGATGGTCTACGCCGAGAACCGCTCTGCTCGTCTCCGCGGCCCTCCTCGCCGCCGCGCTGCCCCTGTCGTCGGCCCACGCGGCCGATGACCCGGCCCCTGTCCCCGTCGACCGCTTCGAGGGCGAGGTCCCCTTCGCCTCCCAGCCCGCGGAGGGCATCTTCACCTGGGGCGGCGACAGCGACGATCCGCCCACGCTGCAACTGACCGCCAGATCCGACGCCCCCGAGGGCGAGAAGGTGCTCACCGGCACCTACGACATCAGCGGCTACGGCGGCTTCACCCACGACTTCGCCGCGAACGAACCCGCCCACGACTGGTCCGCCCACAAGGGCATCCGCTTCTGGTGGGACGGCCAGGACAACGGCAAGAAGATCGCCTTCGAGATCAAGGACGGCGGTGCGAACGGCGAGGCCTCCGAGCTCTGGACGACCTCCTTCACCGACGACTTCACCGGCTGGAAACAGGTCGAGATCCCCTTCACGGACTTCGTCTACCGGACCGACTACCAGCCCGTCGGAGGCATCGACCACGTCCTCGGGCTGACCCGGATGTGGGGCTACTCCGTCACCCTCCCGGTCGGCGTCACGGGCCGATTCGCCATGGACGACGTCGAGTTGTACGGGAAGGCCGACCAATCCCTGCGGGCGAACGTCACGACCGACGCCGCCGTGTACCCGGTGAAGGAGGGTGCCACGGCCACCGTCCAGGTCAGCCTCGCCACCACCGGCGCCGCCCCCGTCGACGACCCGGTGACCGTCACGTACGAGACCACGGGCGGCGCCGCGGACCCCGGCAAGGACTACACACCGGTCTCCGGAACCCTCACCTTCCCCGCCGGTACGGCCTCCGGAGCGACGCGGACCATCCACGTACCGACCCTGCGCGACAAGTCGGCCGAGTCCGCCGAGACGATCCCGCTCAAGCTCACGGTCACCGGAGCCAAGCCCCCGGCCGAGACCCCGCAGGTGGTCATCGACGCCCACGGACTGCCGTATCTGGACGGCAAGTTGCCGGTCGGGAAACGCGTCGCCGACCTCGTCTCCCGTATGTCCCTGGCGGAGAAGGCCGGCCAGATGACCCAGGCCGAGCGCGGAGCCGTGGGGAACGGCGGGGACGTCGCCGCCTACGGCCTCGGTTCGCTCCTGTCCGGCGGCGGTTCCACGCCCACGCCCAACACCCCCGAGGCCTGGGCGAAGATGATCGACGGCTTCCAACTGCGGGCGCAGGCAACGCGGTTCCAGATCCCGCTGATCTACGGGGTCGACGCGGTGCACGGCCACAACAACCTGGTCGGCGCCACGATCATGCCGCACAACATCGGCCTCGGCGCCACCCGCGATCCCCGGCTCGCCCGGCGGACGGGCGCGGTGACCGCGTCCGAGGTCCGCGCCACCGGGATCCCCTGGGACTTCGCCCCCTGCCTCTGCGTGACCCGCGACGAACGCTGGGGCCGCTCCTACGAGTCCTTCGGCGAGGACCCGGCCCTCGTCGAGTCCATGGAGACGATCATCCAGGGCCTCCAAGGGCGGACGGACGGACGGGACTTGAAGGACAACGACAAGGTCCTCGCCACCGCCAAGCACTTCGCCGGCGACGGCGGCACCGAGTACGGCTCGTCCACGACCGGCACGTACACCATCGACCAGGGCGTCACCAAGGTCACCCGGCAGCAGTTGGAGGCCGTCCACCTGGCGCCGTACCGGACCGCCGTCGACCGGGGCATCGGTACGGTCATGCCCTCGTACTCCTCGCTCGACATCCTCGGTGACGGACAGGGCCCGGTGAAGATGCACGCCCGCGCCGACATGATCAACGGGGTGCTCAAGGGTCGAATGGGCTTCGACGGCTTCGTGATCAGCGACTGGAACGCCATCGACCAGCTCCCCGGCGACTACTCGTCCCACGTGCGCACATCCGTCGACGCGGGCGTCGACATGATGATGGTGCCGTACTCGTACAAGGACTTCACCGCGCAGCTCGTCGCCGAGGTGCGGGCCGGCCGCATCAGCGAGCGGCGGATCGACGACGCCGTCTCGCGCATCCTCACCCAGAAGTTCCGGCTGGGGCTCTTCGAGAAGCCCTACGCCGACACGAGCGGGGCCCCGGCGATCGGTTCCGCCGCGCACCGGGCCGTCGCGAGGCAGGCGGCCGCCGAGTCGCAGGTCCTGCTGAAGAACGCGAACGGCGTGCTGCCCCTGAAGAAGAACCAGAAGGTCTACGTCGCCGGGGCCAACGCCGACGACCTCGGCAACCAGACCGGCGGCTGGACCGTCACCTGGCAGGGCGCGTCCGGCACCCACACCCAGGGCACGACGATCCTGGCCGGGATGCGCAAGGACGGAGACGTCACCTACTCCAAGGACGCCTCGGCGCCGACGGCCGGCCATGACGTCGGCGTGGTCGTCGTCGGCGAGACCCCGTACGCCGAGGGCGTCGGAGACGTCGGCAACGGGCACGATCTCCAGCTCTCCGCCGCCGACCGGGCCGCCGTCGACAAGGTGTGCGCGGCCATGAAGTGCGCGGTGCTGATCGTCTCCGGACGCCCCCAGCTGATCGGTGACCGGCTCGGCGAGATCGACGGCCTGGTCGCCTCCTGGCTGCCGGGCACGGAGGGCGACGGGGTGGCCGATGTCCTCTACGGCAAACGCCCCTTCACCGGTCAACTGCCGGTCACCTGGCCCAGGTCCGAGGCCCAGCTGCCGATCAACGTCGGCGACACGGCGTACGACCCGCAGTTCCCCTACGGCTGGGGTCTGACGACCCTGACCAAGGTGCCCGAGGGCGGTGCGGCGACCCTGAAGGCGCTCGCGGCGGCAGCCTCCCGCGCCGAGAAGAAGGGTGCGGACGAGACCGGCCGCGCGCTCGTCACCAAGGCCCGGCTGATCGTCCAGCAGAAGGCGGGCGCGGGCATCACGGAGGCGGTGGCGAAACCCTTCGCCGACGCGGACCACCTCTCGCTCACCGGACGGTACGAAGCGGCCGTGGAGAAGCTGATCACGGCCTACCGCGCCACCACCTGAGGAGGACGGCACCGGCAAGGACGACCAGTTTTGGGAGGCTTCGGGTAGCTTCGAACCATGAAGGCCTTCGTACGGACCCGAAGCCTCCCGGGGCTGCTCCTGGCCCTGCTGCTCGCCGCCCTGACCGTACTGTCGGCGGGCTCCCCGCCGGCCTCCGCCGCCACGAGCGTCTCGACGATCGCCGAGGCCCTGCGCAAGAGCCCGGTCTACGTCGACCCGGCGGCGAGCGCCCAGCTGTCGTCCGGCGAGTCCGACGCCCTGGCCAAGCAGATCAAAGACGCCGACAAACCCCTCTTCGTGGCGGTCCTGCCCGCGGGCTACCCCACGTCGAACCTCTTCCGGAACCTGCGCACCGCCACCGGCATCACGGGCCTGTACGCGATCCGGCTCGGCGACCGCTTCGATGCGCGGGCCGACTCATCGGTCCTGCCGCGCACCGCCGTACAGAACCTGGTCACCAGTGTCCAGGGTGAGAAGGACGCCCACACCCAGCTGACCGACTTCACGAACAGTGCCCTCACCAACATGAACGGCTCCGCCCCGTCGAGCTGGGGATCCTCCTCAGGTGGCGGCGGGATCTCGACCACCGCGCTGATCACCGCGGGCGCGGTGGTCGTGGCCGGCGGCGCGGGCGCCTACACGCTCGTACGCCGCAACCGGCGCCGCAGGGCCGCGGAGCAGCAGGCGGCGCTGGACCGGCTGCGGGTCGTGGTCGACGAGGACATCACGGCCTTCGGCGAGGAGCTGGACCGTCTCGACTTCCACCCGGCGGAGGCGGGCGCCGACGACGCCATGCGTGCCGACTACGAACGGGCACTGGACGCCTACGAGCAGGCGAAGTCGGCCATGGCCGAGGCCCGTAGACCCGAGGACGTGCGCGCCGTCACCCAGGCCCTGCAGGACGGCCGTTTCTCGCTGGCCCTGCTCGCCGCCCGCCGCGAGGGCCGCCCGCTGCCCGAACGACGGCCGCCCTGCTTCTTCGACCCCCGCCACGGCCCGTCCGTCACCGACGCCGTCTGGACGCCCCCGGGCGGCGCCCCGCGCGAGGTCCCCGTCTGCGCGGCCGACGCCACCCGCCTCGCCGACGGCCGCGACCCCGTCGTCCGCGAGGTCGACACCGACTACGGCCGCCGCCCGTACTGGGACGCGGGCCCGGCCTACGGCCCCTGGGCGGGCGGCTACTTCGGCGGCGGCCTGCTGCCCGGCCTGCTCGTCGGCACCCTCCTCGGCAGCATGATGGCGACCCCGTCGTACGCGGCCGACTACGGCACCGGCTACGGGGACTTCGGCGGCGGATACGAGGGCGGAGACACCTCCGGCGCGGACTTCGACCCGGGTGACTTCGGGGGCGGCTTCGGCGACGGCGGGGGAGGGGACTTCGGGGGCGGCGGGGACTTCGGCGGAGGTTTCTGAGGCCCCCTGTGCAAGGGCGGTTCAGACCTCCGCGTCCGCCAGCCGCTCCATCACCGCCCCCGCCAGCTCCAGCAGGCCCCGCTCGGTCGGGCTCAGCGACGCCAGCGCACGCGACAGCCAGGCGTCCCGCTCGGCCATGTCCCGCTCCAGCGCCCGCCGCCCCGCCTCGGTCAGCGACAGCACGGACTGCCGCCGGTCGACCGTGCCCGGCTCCCGCACGATCAGTGCTTCCGCCTCCAGCTCCGCGAAGACCCGGGTCAGCGACTGCGGCCGCTGCCGCTCGGCCGCCGCGACCTCGCCAGGGGTGGCCGAACCGTGACGGTGCAGATGGCCGAGCACCAACAGCTGGTTGGCGCTGAGACTCCCGTCGCCGCGCTCCTGCCGCAGCCGACGGTTCAGACGCATGACGCCACGGCGGATACGGGCGGCTTCGGCGAGGTGGTCCATGAAAAAGATCGTACGCGATTACTTACTATCTGGATGCCGCCAGTGCCCGTAGTATCGGGAGGGTGACCGCGAAATTAATACGCAATGCGTACGAGGCGGCGCTCACGATGACCGCCATGCTGCTGTGCTGGGCCGCCGCCCTGGTGCTGGAGGGCGCCGCCGGACTGCACACCGACGTGCTCGTCCTCGCGGTCGCCCTGTCGCTCACCCTGTCCTCGACCCAGCGCACCGCGGACACCCGCCGCCGGCTCACCGCGCTCGTGGTGCTGCCCGTGACGGCCGGTGCGTCGATCTTCCTCGGCCGGCTGATCGCCGCCCACTACGTGATCGGGGCCGCCGTGTTCACCGCCGGCATCTCGCTGGCCATCTGGATCCGCCGCTACGGCCCGGCCGCCGCGAAGACAGGCACCCTGCTGACGCTCCCGCTCATCGCCCTCCTGGTCGTCCCGGGCCCCGCACTGCCGCCCGAGGCACAGAGCGGGCTCGTGACCTGGTTCTGGTCCGCGCTGATCGGGGCGCTGGCGTGCTGCTCGGTCTGGCTGGTGCAGGGGCTGGGGGACCGGTACGGCCCCTGGCGCGCCGAGCCGGTCCCCGAGCAACCGTCGCGCCGCTCCCGTCTGCACCCCCGCCCGAGCACCCGCATGGCCCTGCAGATGGCGGCCGGCATCGCCACCGCCTTCGCCCTCGGCTCCCTGCTCTTCGACGACCACTGGCCCTGGGTGGTGCTGACGGCCTACGTGGCGGCGAGCGGCAACCGCGGCCGGAACGACGTACTGCGCAAGGGGATCGAGCGGCTGCTGGGCGCCTGCGTCGGCACGCTGCTGGCGACGGGCGTGGCCGCCGCCGGCGTCACCGGCCACGCCTCCGTGGCGCTGATGTTCACGATCCTCGCGGTCGCCCTGTGGCTGCGCCCGCTCAACTACGCCTACTGGGCCGCCGGAATGACCTGCGCCCTCTCCCTCCTCCTCGGCTACTTCGGCCAGGACGCCCAGCACCTGCTGCCCACCCGCCTCGAAGGGATCGCCGTGGGCGCGGCACTGTCGGTGGCGTCGGCGTGGTGGCTGCTGCCCGTGCCGCGGAGGCGGGCGACGGCGGCACAGATTGCTCCGACCGATGTCCAACGGCCGCACCCGGTCCTACCCTTGGGGAGTGGTGACCGCGCCCGATGGAGACGGACGGGAAGTCGTCGAGGGCTTCGGCGACGATCGGCCGCTGCTCGGTGAGCGCTGGCGGGCGTTGTCGCGCCGGGTCCAAGTGGCGGTCGTCGGGACGGTCTGCGCGGTCCTGCTGGGCGTGCTTCTCGGATACGCCGTCGCCACGCGCCCGCCGCCCGACCCGGTCGCCGCCACCACCGTCCGGATCACCGCTGTGGAGACGCCGCAGCGCTACACCCTGGACCTCGGCATCACCCTCCGTGTCGCCACCGCCTCTCCCGTCACCCTCACGGGAACGAGTCAGGGCTACGACGGCTTCCTGCAGACCCTGCCCGTACCCGGCGCCGCGCTCCTGCCCGGCCAGGTCCGCATCCTGCACACCCGCCTGAACGTCTACTGCCAGCTGCCCCTGCCGCGGCAGGGAACGCCCCTGCTGTTCGTGACCGTGCGCAACGCCCGCCGCGAGGGCCGGGCCCCCGTCGTGCCGACCGCCGCCCAACTCGCCGGCATCGACCGCGCCGTGCGGCAGATCTGCCGGCGGTGACCGCATCCTGCTGAATCCCGCACGACCGCCCTGCGTGCGACCGTCCTACAGTGGAAGAACCGGCTCGGGGTCCCACCCCAGGAGGACGCGATGGTGCGGCACACACGACTGGCCGGGGAGACCGCGGAGTACCTCGCCGCTCGCGAAGAGCTGCGCCTGGCCGAGATCGAGCTCATGCGCCGGCGGGAGGAGGTCGCGGCTCAGCGCCGCGCGCTGCCGCCCGGGCCGCCCGTCGACGACTACACCTTCCTGGAGGGCCCCGCCGACCTCGACGCCGGCGACACCCCCGTGCGCGAGGTCGGACTGAGCGAGCTGTTCAGCGCCCCCGAACGCCCGCTGATCGTCTACCAGTTCATGTACGGCAAGAAGCAGACCGACCCCTGCCCGATGTGCACCCTGTGGATCGACGGCTTCAGCGCCGTAGCCCACCACGTCGCCCGCAACGCCGACTTCGTGGTGGCGGCCGCCGCCGACCCGCCGCCCGTCCTGCGGCAGCACGCCCGCAACCGCGGCTGGCACCGGCTGCGCCTGCTGAGCTGCGGCGACAGCACGTTCAAGTACGACACCGGCAGCGAGGACGAGGACGGCGAGCAGGACTCCACCGTCTCGGTGTTCACCCGCGACGGCGACGGCGCGGTCCGCCACTTCTACTCCACCCACCCCCGCATGGCCGACGACATCAAGGAACGCGGCATCGACCTCCTGACCCCGGTCTGGCACCTCCTGGACCTCACACCACGGGGGCGCGGGGACTGGTACCCGAGCATCGACTACTGATCCGTCGGTGTGTTTGCGCCGAAGCAGAGCAGGCCACCGGCGACATAGGTGCGGATGTCCGTGTCAACGGCGGCGACGGGTTGCTCGCTCATGCGCTCCACTCGAATGATCTCGACGTCCCCGGTTGTCTTGCCCACCACTGCTCCCTGCCACATACGGGCCGCTACGGGGAGGAGCCGTTCGGGGCGGAGGGTGCCGAGAATGCGACAGGACTCCCACATGCCGCCGTTGATGCGTACGTCCGTGAAGTCGCGCGGGTTCTTGGCCAACGGCTTCGTTTTGCGCTGCGCCCAGTCCCTGCGGATCACCTTGGTCACCCAGCCCCTGCGATCGCACTCGGCGAGGAACAGCCCAAAACCCACCCACGACCCGTGGCGGCCTCCGGCGAAAGCGTGTCCGTCGGCATCGAGGACGCCCGCCATCCAACCCGCGATCCGACTGTTCTCGGCCTCCCAGGGGTGGCCGATGCTCACGAGCCGACGCATGCCGGGCACCAGGCATCGGGCGGCTACGCGTGCGAGCCGAGGCCCTGGGTTGACATCCGTGGCCCGGGCGAGAAATGGATGGTCGGCGGATGCTATGACCTCTCCGCGCGTTGTCACGATGCGACAGGATTCCTGCACCACCGACTGGTTGCGGGTCACCGTACCCAATCGGTATCGCCTGCCGCCGTTGGCATTTCCGAGGCGTACCGTCTCTTCGTCGAAGGAGACGACCTCGTCACCGGGGCGCAGGGATTCCGCGCGGCGCCAGACCAGGTCCGCACACAGCACCGGGGTCGAAGGATGCACGCCGACCGGCGATGAGAGGCGGGCGCTTTGCGTTGTCATGCAGAGTATGGTGTTGCTCTGATGGAGGCTCAGGGAGACGAGTGCGGTCTAGAACGCCCGATCGAATGAATCCGTCTTGTTCGGGTGGGTCGAACGCCCGTCCTCCTGATACGGGCGACGGGCGTTCAGCTGCTGTGAGAGCTATGCGTTCTTGATCGCCGAGATGTCGAAGTTCAGCTTGATCTTGTCGGAGATCAGCACACCACCCGTCTCCAGCGCCGCGTTCCACGTCAGACCCCACTCGGAGCGCTTGATCTCCGCCTTGCCCTCGAAGCCCACGCGCTCGTTGCCGAAGGGGTCCTTCGCGGCGCCGTTGAACTCGAGGTCGATGGTGAGGGGCTTGGTGGTGCCGAGGATCGTGAGATCGCCGGTGATGCGGTAGTCCTCGCCACCCAGGGCCTCCGCCGAGGTCGAGCGGAAGGTCATGGTCGGGAACTCGTCGATCTTGAAGAAGTCCGCGCTCTTCAGGTGACCGTCACGGTCGGCCGACCCCGTGTCGATGCTGTCCATCTTGACGTCGATGGAGGCCGACGACGCGGACGGGTCGCCGCCGTCCAGGTGCAGTGACCCGGTGAAGTCGAGGAACTTGCCCTTGACGTTGGTGACCATGGCGTGGCGGACGGTGAAGCCGATGGTGGAGTGAGCCGTGTCGATCGTGTAGTCGCCGGTCAGTGCGGTCAGGTCGGGGTTCGCCATGACAGTCTCCCTGGGTGAGTATGTTGAACGTTGAACTACTCAACGGGAACGACCGTAGACCTATTCCCTTCGAGTTTCAACATCATCCGCAAAGTGTTGGCGTGGTTACGCTGAGGTGGTAGATGCCCATGGCATGACCACTCACCGCAGGGGTTCCATGAGACCCACACGCAGAGCCGTCTTACTCGCGGCGGCCCTCCTGGCCACGGCCGCGCCCCCCGCCCGGGCCGCCGCCCCCGACCCCTACGACGCCCTCCGCCGCCGCTGGCTCGACCTCGCCCTCGGCAGCGGCTACGACCCCACCGCGGAGCCGTACGCCTCCCGGCTCGCCGAAACCGGCGCACTCGCCCGCGCCGCCCGGGCCACCATGGCCCCCACCCCCACCTCCCTCTGGCCCGGCTACCCCTACGACCCGCCCTCCGGCATCACCCAGAGCTACGGCCGCCTGTGGACGATGACCCAGGCCTACGTCCAGCAGGGCACCGGCTCGACCGGCGACCCCGCCCTCCTCGCGGCCGTCCTGCGCGGCCTCGACCACCTCTCCGCCACGATCTACAACCCCTCCACCACCCGCTACGGCAACTGGTGGGAATGGCAGATCGGCAGCCCCCGCCTGCTGATGGACATCACGGCCGTCCTGTACGACGACCTCACCGATGCCCAGCGGCAGGCGGCCTGCGCCGCCGTCGACCACTTCATCCCCGACACGATGCTCACCGACTACTCCGGCACCTCCACCGGCGCCAACCGCGTCGACCTGTGCCGCTCGGTCGCCCTGCGCGGCATCCTGGGCCGCGCGGACGCCAAGCTGGCCCTCGCCCGTGACGGCCTCTCCCCGGTCTTCCCGTACGTCACGAAGGGGGACGGGCTGTATGCGGACGGCTCGTTCGTGCAGCACACCTGGGTGGCGTACTCGGGGACGTACGGACAGGTGATGCTCGACGGCCTCGGCCGCCTCTTCACGCTCCTCGCGGGATCCGCGTGGGAGGTGACCGACCCGAACCGGCAGATCGTCCTCGACAGCGTCGAGCACGCCTATGCGCCCCTGATCCACGACGGGTTGGTGATGGACGGCGTCAACGGCCGTGCGATCAGCCGCGGTTACCTCAAGAGCGACGACCGCCAGGTCATGCGCAGCGACCACTTCCACGGGCAGGGCATCATCGCGGCCGTCGCCCTGCTGGCCGGCGGGGCGGGTCCGGCGCAACGGGACCGCTGGCACTCGTCCATCAAGGGCTGGATCGAACGGGACACCGTGACACCGATCCTGACGGCTCCTCAGTTCGGCGTCGCCGACCTGGCCCGGCTGCACGCGGTCGCCGGCGCACCGGTCCCGGCCGCCCCCGAACCCGTCGGCCACCGCCTCTTCCCGGCCATGGACCGCGCCGTCCACCGCGGCCCGGACTTCACGGCGAGCATCGCCATGTGCAGCGACCGCATCGCGTACTACGAGTGCGGCAACGGCGAGAACCCGCGCGGCTGGCACACGGGCGCCGGAATGCTCTACTGGTGGCCGAAAGGGCGCAGCGGTCGGTCCGATCAGTACACGGACTGGTTCTGGCCCACCGTCGACTGGTACCGCCTCCCGGGCACCACCGTCTCCACCCTTCCGCTGCCCGACAAGGCGGGTGGCGAGTGGGGCGCGCCCAAGCCGGACGTGCGCTGGGTGGGCGGCACGACGGACGGCGAGTACGCGGCCGTCGGACAGCACCTCAAGGGCCTCGGCTCGACGCTCCAGGCCCGCAAGTCGTGGTTCTGCGTCACGGACGCGGTCATCTGTCTGGGCGCGGGCATCACCTGCACCGACGGCGTCCCGGTCGAGACCGTCGTGGACAACCGCAACCTGGGGGAGGGCGGGACGCCGGAGTTCGTACGGGGGAGGGGCTGGGCCCATCTGGAGGGCCACGGCGGCTGGGTCGTCCCCGGCGGTGGGCTGCACGCGCTCCGCGAGGACCGCACCGGCGCCTGGTCCGACATCAACACCACCAGCACCACCCGGCGGGCCACCCGCCGCTGGCAGACCCTCTGGCTCGATCACGGCACGGACCCCACCGACGCCAGGTACGTCTACGTCCTCATGCCCGGCGCCTCCCGCCGAGCCGTCGCCGCCCGCGCCGCCGACCCCCACTGGCTGTCGCTCCTCGCCAACGACAGCACCTGCCAGGCCGTCCGAGTCCCCTCCCTCGGTCTGACGGCCGCCAACTTCTGGGGACCCGGCACGGTGGGCCCGCTCACCGCCTCGGCGGCCGCGAGCGTCCTCGTACGCCACCACGCCCGCACCGCTACCCTCTGCGTGAGCGAGCCACCCCGAACGGGCGAGCCGTTCGAGATCACCTGGAACCACCCGGTGCGGGGGGTGGTGCGGGCCGACGACACCGTCGAAGTCCTCTGCGCCGGCCGCCGAACGACGCTCCGGATTACCCCAGGCGTGTCATGTGCGACTCATCGCTGTGAGCTGGCTCTCAGCTGACGGCTTTGTGGGTCCCCTACAAGCCGGATGCCCTCTGAGCAGTCGGAAGGCCTGCATGCCGCCGGGGTTCTGTTCAGTGGCACCAGGAAAACGGGCCGGAGACTGTACGGAGTCGACGGCTCGCTTTCTTGGGTGGGCTTCGTAAGGTCACTACATGACCGTTTTGGATGAGGCGCCGGGTGAGCCGACGGACGCGCGCGGGCGAGTGGCCGAGCTGCACGAGATCCGTGCGCAGGCGCTGGCCGGCCCGAGCGAGAAGGCGACCGAGGCGCAGCACGCCAAGGGCAAGCTGACCGGCCGGGAGCGCATCGAACTGCTCCTCGACCCGGGCTCCTTCCAGGAGGTCGAGCAGCTGCGCAGGCACCGCGCGGTCGGCTTCGGCCTGGAGGCGAAGAAGCCGTACACGGACGGTGTGATCACCGGCTGGGGCACGGTGGAGGGCCGCACGGTCTTCGTCTACGCCCATGACTTCCGCATCTTCGGCGGCGCGCTGGGCGAGGCCCACGCCACCAAGATCCACAAGATCATGGACATGGCCATCGCGGCAGGCGCGCCGCTGGTCTCCCTCAACGACGGCGCCGGCGCCCGCATCCAGGAGGGCGTCTCCGCGCTCGCCGGGTACGGCGGCATCTTCCAGCGCAACACCAAGGCGTCCGGTGTCATCCCGCAGATCTCGGTGATGCTCGGCCCCTGCGCCGGCGGCGCCGCGTACTCGCCGGCCCTGACGGACTTCGTCTTCATGGTCCGCGAGACCTCGCAGATGTTCATCACCGGCCCGGACGTGGTCAAGGCGGTGACCGGCGAGGAGATCACCCAGAACGGCCTGGGCGGCGCGGACGTCCACGCGGAGACCAGCGGCGTGTGCCACTTCGCCTACGACGACGAAGAGACCTGCATCGCCGAGGTCCGCTACCTGCTTTCCCTCCTCCCGCAGAACAACCGGGAGAACCCGCCGCGGGTGGAGTCCACGGACGCGGCGGACCGCCGCAGCGACGTGCTGCTCGACCTGGTCCCGGCGGACGGCAACCGGCCGTACGACATGGCCAAGGTGATCGAGGAGATCGTCGACGACGGCGAGTACCTGGAGGTCCACGAGCGCTGGGCGCGCAACATCATCTGTGCGCTGGGCCGCCTGGACGGCCAGGTGGTGGGCATCGTCGCCAACCAGCCGCAGACCCTCGCCGGCGTCCTGGACATCGAGGCATCGGAAAAAGCTGCGCGCTTTGTCCAGATGTGTGACGCTTTTAACATCCCGATCGTCACCTTCCTGGACGTCCCGGGGTTCCTCCCCGGTGTCGACCAGGAGCACGGCGGAATCATCCGCCACGGCGCGAAGCTCCTCTACGCCTACTGCAACGCGACCGTGCCGAGGATTTCGCTGATCCTGCGCAAGGCGTACGGAGGTGCCTACATCGTCATGGACAGCCAGTCCATCGGTGCCGACCTCACCTATGCCTGGCCGACGAACGAGATCGCCGTGATGGGCGCCGAAGGGGCCGCCAACGTCATCTTCCGGCGACAGATCGCAGAGGCCGAGGACCCCGAGGCCATGCGGGCCCGCATGGTCAAGGAGTACAAGTCCGAGCTGATGCACCCGTACTACGCGGCCGAGCGAGGCCTGGTCGACGACGTCATCGACCCGACCGAGACCCGCGAGATCCTCATCCGCTCCCTGGCGATGCTTCAGACCAAGCACGCCGATCTGCCGTCCCGCAAGCACGGCAACCCCCCGCAGTAACCCAGCGGACCCTCCGCGACACCCTCGCGGAAACCTCTCTCACGGAGACTGAGACCTATGAGCACCCCTGACATTCGTGTCGAGAAGGGCCACGCCGAGCCCGAGGAGGTCGCCGCCATCACGGCCGTCCTCCTGGCCCGCGCCGCGGCCGCCCCGTCCGACGCCCAGCCCCACCGCGGCCGCGCCAAAGCAGGCTGGCGCCGCCTGGAGCGCGAGGGCGGCTTCCGCGCCCCGCACAGCTGGCACTGAGCCTGTACGACGGTACGACGCAGAAGGGCCCCTCCCGAGCCGGGAGGGGCCCTTCTCGTACGTCTTCCTGCCGGAGGCAGCAAACAGGCCCCTCCGAAGAGGGGCCGGCTTGCAGGGGGGTGCTAGCGCAGTCGTGCCATGAGGGCGTGCTCGACCAGGGTGATCAGCGCGCTCTTGGCGTCGGCACGGTGCCGGGCGTCGGTGGTGATGATCGGGGTGTCCGGACCGATCTGCAGAGCCTCCCGGACCTCGTCCGGGTTGTACGGCTGGTTGCCGTCGAAGCCGTTGAGCGCGATCACGAACGGGAGACCGGAGTTCTCGAAGTAGTCGACCGCCGGGAAGCAGTCGGCGAGACGCCTGGTGTCGACCAGCACGATCGCGCCGATGGCGCCCCGCACCAGGTCGTCCCACATGAACCAGAACCGGTCCTGACCGGGGGTGCCGAACAGGTACAGGATCAGGTCCTGGTCCAGGGTGATGCGGCCGAAGTCCATGGCCACCGTCGTGGTGGTCTTGTCCCCGGTGTGGGTGAGGTCGTCGATGCCTGCCGAAGCAGACGTCATGACGGCCTCGGTACGCAGCGGGTTGATCTCCGAGACGGCCCCGACGAACGTGGTCTTGCCCACGCCGAAGCCACCCGCCACCACGATCTTCGCCGAGGTGGTGGAGCGGGAAGGACCGCCGCTAGAGCTTGCGAAGTCCACTGAGCACCCTTTCGAGCAGTGTCACGTCTGGCTGGCCGCCGGCGTTCTCGTCGCCGCCGGGCTGATGGATGGCGACCAGTCCCGCCTCCGCCAAGTCGGCGACGAGGATCCTGGCCACGCCGAGAGGGATCGTCAGGAGGGCGGAGATTTCCGCCACCGACTTGATCTCGCGGCAGAGGTTGCAGATCCGCTGATGCTCGGGCAGCTGGCCCTGCATCTGGTGCGGCTGCGCGGTGGTGTGCACCAGCGCCTCGATGGCGAGCTGGTAGCGAGGGCGGGTCCGGCCGCCGGTCATGGCGTACGGACGCACCAGGGGGTTGTTCGACGACCCTGCGGGCGCCGGCTCGGGAGCGCGTCGCTGCGGCTGCACGGGCTGGATGCGCGGCGCCGGCGGCTGGTCGTACGGGGAAGGCCCGGGGCCCTGCGGACCCTGGGGAGCGTACGGGTGCTGACGCCGCTGGCTCGGGGTGGAGGGGAAGTTGTAACGGTTCGGGTTCTGGGAACCGCCGCCCGGGCCCTGGGCAGGGCCGTACGACCAGTTGCCCGAATTCGAACCGCCTGGGGGTGTTGCCACTTTCTCCTCCTCCGACTGTGCCGGGCACCCAATCCCTGTGGAGCCGCGTCCCGGTACCTTACGGCCCCGGGACGCCAAAACGCACCGTCTGACTGTCAGTTGAGCAGGCTGCCCTGGAGCTCCGCACGAAGATCCGGTGTCAGGACCGTACCGGCACGGTCGACCAGAAGAGCCATCTCGTACCCGATGAGACCGATGTCCGCCTCGGGGTGGGCCAGCACCGCGAGCGAGGAACCGTCGGAGATGGACATGATGAACAGGAATCCCCGCTCCATCTCCACAACGGTCTGGTTCACGCTGCCGCCCTCGAAGATGCGCGAGGCACCGGCGGTCAGCGAGGTCAGACCGGAGGCGACGGCCGCGAGCTGATCGGCGCGGTCGCGCGGAAACCCTTCGGACATCGCCAGAAGGAGTCCGTCGGCGGAGACCACCACCGTGTGGGACACCCCCGGGGTGTTGTCCACGAAGTTGGTGATCAACCAGTTCAGGTTCTGTGCCGCCTGGCTCATCGGGCTCACACTAACGCTCCTGGTTGTAGGTGCTGTCAGAACCGAAGCCCTGACCGTTCGTTTCACTGCCTGCGCCGGCGCTGCGTCCGCGCTGGACGCCCCGGCGCAGGTTGCTCAGCCTGCCCCGGACGTCCTCCGGGGCGCGGGAGACCTGTGGGCCGCCCTGGGGGGTGGTCTCGGCGGCTCCCTCGACCAGGTTGGCCTTGGGCACCCGCCGCGGCAGGCCGGAGGAGGTGACCCCGCCCGCCTTGGGCTTCCGGAGCTGCGAGGCCTGCTGCCAGCGCTCGTCGTTCGCCGAACGCCAGTCGCCGGTGCCATTGCCGTTGCTCTCCGGCTTGGGGGCCGGCGCCTCCTGGCTCACATGCCGTGTGCCGTTCGAACCGCTCGCACCGCTCGTGCCGTTCGCACCGCCCGCGAAGGATCCGCGGCGGGGCAGTCCGGCGTCGGTCAGCGCGTGGGCGGCGGAAGAGGCCGGTCCCGGACGGTCGAAGCCTACGCGGTCACGCTCGCTCCCGTCAGCGGCCTGCGCGGATTCCGTTTCCGGAGCGTAATCGGACGAGTAACCGTTCTGGTAGGTGTCCTGCTGCGGCCAGTCGTCCTGCTGGCGGCGCTCCTGGAAGGCCGGGAAGGACTCAGGGGCGGATGGACGCTCCTCGCGGACGGGTTCCGCATACGAGGGCTCGGGGTAGCCGCCGTTCGACGAGAACGTGTCGTTGTGCGGGAGGCCGCCGTTCGGCGCGTAGTACGGCTCCTCGTACGACGGGCGCTGGGCCGGCTCGTCATACGCGGGGCGCTGCTGTTCCTCGTACGGGGTCTGCTGCGGCTCGTCGTAGGCCGGGCGCGGGTCGTAGCCGCCGGGCTGCTGCTCGGGGAAGCCGCCGAGGCCGTTGTCGTAGGACGGCTGGTCGAACGCGTCGGCGTACGGGGTCTCGGGGGACTCCTGGGCCGGCTGGTCCTGCGCCTGGGCCTCCAGGGCCGCACGGCGCTCCTCGCGCATCAGCGAGCGGCCGACGGGGTCCAGCTCGCGTATGTCGTCCGGGACGTCGGCGTAGCGGCTGTCGTCGAAGCCGAGTTCCGCGGCCGTGCGCATCGGCAGGCCGTTGTTGAAGTCCTCACCCTGGTAGCTCTGCTCCGGGATGATCTGCGAGACCGTGAACTCGTCGCGCGGCTGCTGCTCGCCGCCACCACCGTGGGTGATCGCGTCCGGCAGCATGACCAGCGAGGTGGTGCCCGCCTGCTCGCCGGAGGGGCGCAGCTGGACGCGGATGCCGTGCCGGTCGGACAGCCGGCCGACCACGAACAGGCCCATGCGCTGGGATATCGCGGCGTCGACGGTGGGCGGGTTCGCCAGCTTGTGGTTGATGTCCGCGAAGTCCTCGGCGGTGAGGCCGATGCCCTTGTCGTGGATCTCGATCATGATGCGGCCGTCGGGGAGGCGGGTCGCGGTGACGCGGACCTTGGTCTGCGGGGAGGAGAACGTGGTGGCGTTCTCCAGGAGCTCGGCGAGCAGGTGCACGAGGTCGGTGACCGCGCGGCCGTGGATCTCGGCCTCCGGGACGCCGGAGAGCTCGATGCGCTCGTACTGCTCCACCTCGGAGGAGGCGGCGCGCAGCACGTCGACCAGCGGGACCGGCTGGTCCCAGCGGCGTCCGGGCTCCTCGCCGGCGAGGACCAGGAGGTTCTCGCCGTTGCGGCGCATACGGGTCGCGAGGTGGTCCAGGCGGAAGAGGTTCTCCAGCTGGTCCGGGTCGGCCTCGTTGTTCTCCAGGTCGGTGATCAGGGTCAGCTGGCCCTCGATCAGCGACTGGTTGCGGCGCGAGAGGTTGGTGAAGATCGCGTTGATGTTGCCACGGAGCAGGGCCTGCTCGGCCGCGAGCCGGACCGCCTCGCGGTGGACCTGGTCGAAGGCGCGGGCGACCTCGCCGATCTCGTCGCGGGTGTTGATCGGGATGGGCTGTACGCGGGTGTCGACCCGGCCCGGGTCGGTGCGCGAGAGCTGGTCGACCAGCATCGGCAGGCGCTGCTCGGCGATGCCGAAGGCGGCGTTGCGCAGCTGGCGCATCGAGCGGGACATCTGGCGGGCCACGGCACCGGCCAGGATGAACGCGAGGAGCAGGGCGACGACGACGGCGGCACCGGTGATGAGGGCGTCACGCTTGGCGTTGTCGGCGATGTCCGAGGCCTCGTTCACGGCCTTGTCGGCCATGTCCGACTGGATCTGCCGGTAGACGTTGGCCCGGAGGGTGGTGGTCCCCCACCAGTTCTCCGCCGTGATGCCCTGCGTGGCGAGTGCGGCGCGGGCGCTGGGGTCGGTGGTCTGCAGTGACGAGAGGAGCGCGACCGTCTTCGCCGGGTCGGACGGCGGCGGCACATAGGTCTGGTTGTTGGCGGCTGCCTGCGCGGCGGCCTGCTTGGCCTGGGCCACGCCCTCGGCCTTCGCCTTCGTCTCGAGGTCGACGAGCTTCTGCGCGTCCGCCTCGGTGCCGCCGGCCTTGTACTCCTCGATGGCGATGCCCTCGAGGTAGGCGTAGGAGGAGAGGGCGACCCGCTGCTTGGCGAGGTCGTCCTTCTTGGGTCCGGGCGCGATCAGCAGGTGCATGCCGATCGACCGCTCCAGGGACAGGGCGGCCTGGGTGAGCGAGATGGCGTAGACGGTCCGGCCGTAGCTGGTGATGTTGCCGGTGCCCAGGCCGAGCTCGTTGGCGAACTCCATCAGGGGGTGGGCGACGGCGACGTAGCCCTCTTCGGTGCCCACTCCGTGGACCTTGGAGGAGTACGCGGTCGCGCGCAGGGTGGCCAGCTGCGGCTCGGCCTGGCGGAACAGCTTGAGGCGGCGCAGCAGGCCGGCCTTGTGCGGCATGTTCTGCGCCGCGGCGTCGAACTCGTCGGCCGCGTCGTCGGTGGCCTTGCGGGCCGCTTCGACGGTCGCCTTGTCCTTGGCGGTCGCGCTCTTGCCCTTGAGCAGAGGCAGCGCGGTGATGTCGCGCTCGTTGTTCACCGCGTTGGCATAGGTCAGCGAGGCCCGCACCAGCCGTGCGGTGTTCTCCGCGTCCTGCGCCTCCTGCCAGGTGTCGATCGAGCTCTTCACCTGGAAGCCGCCCATGACGAGCCCGACGGTCACGGGTATGAGCAGGATCGCGTTCAGCCTGGTCGGCACCCGCCAGTTGCGGGGGGAGAAACGACCGCCGCTCGGAGCGGGTACGGCCGTCGGTTCCGAACCTGGCACAGGGGCGGGCGCCGCTCCGCGCGGCGGCGGGGTGAAGTTGCCCCGGGCCGACGGCTCGGGACCGTTCTTGCTTCGCCTCACTCGACCAACAACCTCTCGGCGGCGGGCACCAACGTTGTGCCGCAGTGTCTCAGAGCCCAGTACGCCATTGAGTACGCAGTACTACCGAGTACGTCTTTGACTATTGGGCAGTTCAGGCATTCCAGCACGACGACCTGTGCTCTTCCAAACAGTGGAAAGCGAGGATTCCGTGTGATGTAAGCCCCAGATAAATCGGTCATAAAGAGCGAGCCCCGTCAAAAGACGGGGCCGATGTGAGCGCAGTGAGACCGTTTGGCAACGACGCGTGGCCGTGTCACCCGATTCCTCTGCCGAAACGTTATGAACACCGAAGCCGACCGTGTCAAAGGCCACAGCCGGCTCCGATGCGTCTACGACAACTGCCGTAGGGCATGGCTGATTTGAGTGTTACCTCAGCCGTGCCATGAGAGCGTGCTCGACCAGCGTGATCAGCGCACTCTTGGCATCCGCGCGGTGCCGGGCGTCCGTCGTGATGATCGGGGTGTCCGGACCGATCTGCAGCGCCTCGCGCACCTCCTCGGGAGCATACGGCTGGTGCCCGTCGAAGCCGTTCAGCGCGACGACGAAGGGCAGGCCGCTGTTCTCGAAGTAGTCGACCGCGGGGAAGCAGTCCGCCAGGCGCCGGGTGTCCACGAGCACCACCGCGCCGATCGCACCGCGTACCAGGTCGTCCCACATGAACCAGAACCGGTCCTGGCCCGGTGTACCGAACAGGTACAGGATCAGGTCCTGGTCCAGGGTGATGCGGCCGAAGTCCATGGCCACCGTGGTGGTGGTCTTGTCCCCGGTGTGCGTGAGGTCGTCGATGCCCGCGGACGCGGAGGTCATGACGGCCTCGGTGCGCAGCGGGTTGATCTCCGAGACGGCGCCGACGAACGTGGTCTTGCCCACGCCGAAGCCGCCCGCCACCACGATCTTGGCGGAGGTGGTGGCACGACTCGGTTCAGAGCTTGCGAAGTCCACTGAGCACCCTTTCGAGCAGGGTCACGTCCGGCGCACCGGTCGTCTCGTCGCCACCAGGCTGGTGGATGGCGACGAGCCCGGCCTCGGCCAGGTCCGCGACAAGGATCCGGGCCACGCCCAGCGGCATGGACAAAAGCGCCGACACCTCTGCGACCGACTTCACCTCACGGCACAGGTGGCAGATGCGCTGGTGCTCCGGGAGCAGCCCCATGAGTGCTGCCGGGTCGGCCGTGGTGCTGATCAGCGCCTCGATGGCCAGCTGATAGCGGGGCCGCGTCCGGCCACCGGTCATCGCGTACGGACGTACCAGTGGCTGGTCGCCCTCGTCCTCGTACGGCTCCGCGTACGGATCATGAGAGGCGGTGGGCGGGGTCATGAATCCTCCGGGCGGGACAGCAAGTCGGTCGGGCTGGCCGTCTTATGGGCCGTGGGGGGATTGTGGCGGCCGGACGGTGATGTGGTGACGGGGGTGGATCCTGGACGGATCAGTGGAGCAGACTGCCCTGTAGTTCGGCGCGCAGGTCCGGCGTGAGGACCGCACCTGCCCGGTCGACGAGCAGCGCCATCTCGTAGCCGACCAGGCCGATGTCGCACTCCGGGTGCGCGAGCACGGCCAGGGACGAGCCGTCCGAGACGGACATCAGGAAGAGAAAACCCCGCTCCATCTCGACGACCGTCTGCGCCACGTTGCCGCCCTCGAAGATCCGGGAGGCCCCGGCCGTCAGCGAGGTGAGACCGGACGCGACGGCCGCCAGCTGATCGGCGCGGTCACGGGGGAAGCCTTCCGACATCGCCAGAAGGAGACCGTCGGCGGATACGACGACGGTGTGGGACACACCGGGGGTGTTGTCCACGAAGTTGGTGATCAACCAGTTGAGGTTCTGTGCCGCCTGGCTCATCTGGCTCAACTAACGCTCCTGCTGGTGAGTGGGGCTCGGGAAACTGCCGGTCTGACCGGTACCTGTACCGGCCTGGCGACCTTGCGCGATGCCCCGACGGAGATTGGTCAGCCGGCCGCGTACGTCGTCAGGCGCACGCGAGACCTGCGGACCGGCTTGGTGCTGTTGCTGCTGAGCCGTGCCCGGAACGAGGTTCGCCCGGGGCACCCGGCGCGGCAGGCCGGAGGTGGTGACGCCGCCCGCCGCCGGCTGCCTGACACGCTCCGCCTGCCGGACGAGATCGTCGTTCGGCGAGGTGCGCCAGGAAGAGGTGGCGGGACGCTGTGAAGCAGCAGAGTGCTGCGGGGCCGCGGGAGCGGCCGGGGCCTGCGGCTGCTGCGGGGCCGGTGCGGAGCCGTTGCTCTGCTGACCGCCCTGCTGGCCGTGGAACCAGTTGGTCTCCAGCGTGTCGTACAGCGGCGTACGACCGTCGCCCGGGCCCGGCGCCGGCGGCAGTGCCTCGGGCTCCTGGCGGACGGGCCGCTGCTGCGGACGCTGCGGAGCCGGCGGCCGCGGAGCACCGAAGTCGCCGCCCGGACGCTCGAACTGCCCGGTCGAGCCGTTGTCGTAGCCCGGTGCGGCGAACTGGCCCGTGGAGCTGCCGTCGTACGCCTGAGGGCTCGCGAACTGGCCCGTGTTGGCGGGGTTGTTCGGGTTGTTCGGGTGGTTCTGGCCGCCCCGCCCGTTCTGGCCGGACGGAGCGCCGAAGACGTCCGAGCGGACGAACTGGCCCGTGTTCTGCGAACCGTTGGTGCTCGGCTGCTGCGCCCCGAAGTCCTGGGCGGCGAACTGGCCGGTGTGCTGCGGGTTGCCCGGCGCCGGGGCGCCGAAGTCGGGGCGGGCGAATTCCGAGGTGGTACCGGGGCCCTGGCGGTCGCCGGACCGCGGGATCGCCGGCATCTCGGACGTCGCGTCGATACGCGGCATCCGGGACGTCTCGTCATGGCCGCGCGGGGTGTCGAGCGAGGCGCGCGGCACCGGCGGCTGCGCGTTCTCGTCGCTCCAGCTCGGCCGGGCCTGCTGCTGGTTGCCGCCCGGCAGCTCGGCACGCGGACCGCCACGGCCCGGCAGCTGCGGCTGACGGCCACGCCGGCCACGACCCTGCTCATTGCCCGCGTCGGAGTTGTTCGAGGACTGCGGCGGTACGGCGCCACGAGCGCCGCCGAAGCTGTCCTGACCCGTGCCCGCGGCCTGCAGGCCCTGCGGCGCACCCGGCGCCTGGCCGAACCCGGCACCCGCACCCGCGGGAGCCGGCCTGCCCTGCTGCGGGGCTGCCGGGAACTGCGGTCCACGCGCTCCGCCGGGCGCACCCGGACGGCCGTCGCCGGCACCCGGCAGCGCGGCCCGCGGGCCCTGACCGGCACCGAGCAGACCACCACCGGAGGCCGCACCGGCACCGAGGGCGCCGCCACCGGGCGCACCGGCACCGGCCTGGCGCCGCGCGGCGGCCACACCCGCGGCGGCCTGCGCGGCGGCGGGACCACCGGGGGACCCGGCGCCCTGACCCGGCTTGGGCTGCGGCTTCTTGCCGCCCTGGGCGACATCGACGGGCAGCATGACCAGCGCGGTCGTACCACCGGAGTCGGACGGGCGCAGCTGGATGCGGATGCCGTGGCGCTGGGACAGCCGGCCGACCACGAACAGACCCATGCGGCGGGACACCGACACGTCCACGGTGGGCGGCGAGGCGAGCCGCTCGTTGATCGCGGCGAGGTCCTCGGGGGAGAGGCCGATACCGGTGTCGTGGATCTCGATCAGGACGCGGCCGTCGGGCAGCGCGTGACCGGTGACCTTGACCTTGGTCTGCGGCGAGGAGAACGAGGTCGCGTTCTCCAGCAGCTCGGCGAGCAGGTGCACGAGGTCGTTGACCACGCGGCCGGCCACTTCGGTGGTCGGCACGGCGGCCAGTTCGATGCGCTCGTACTGCTCCACCTCGGAGGCCGCGGCGCGGAGCACGTCGACCAGCGGGACCGGGCGGGTCCAGCGGCGGCCGGGCTCCTCACCGGCGAGGACGAGGAGGTTCTCACCGTTACGGCGCATACGCGTCGCGAGGTGGTCCAGCTTGAACAGCGAGGACAGCTGGTCCGGGTCGGCCTCGCGGGACTCCAGCTCGGAGATGAGCGAGAGCTGACGCTGGATGAGGCCCTGGGAGCGGCGCGAGAGGTTGGTGAACATCGCGTTGACGTTGCCCCGCAGGAGGGCCTGCTCGGCGGCGAGGCGGACCGCCTCGCGGTGCACGTCGTCGAAGGCCGCGGCCACCTGGCCGATCTCGTCCCGGGAGTGCACGCCGACCGACTCGACGGAGGTGTCGACGTCCTGCGGGTCCGACTCCGAGAGCTGCTTGACCAGCTCGGGCAGGCGGTCCTGGGCGACCTTGTTGGCGGTCTCCTGCAGGCGGCGCAGCGAGCGGATCATGGAACGGGCGATGACGAAGGCGCCGACGAGGGAGACGCCGAGCACGAGCAGGATCAGCGCACCGGAGATGATCGCCTCGCGCTCGGAGGCGGCTCGCAGCTCGCGGGCCTTCTGCTCCATGTCCTCGAGCAGCGTGTGCTCGATCTTCTTCATCTGCTCGATCTTGGTCGAGCTGTCGTCCACCCAGTCCTGGTACGAGCGCTTCGGCAGGTCGTCCAGGGCGTTCTGGGAGGCGAGGGCACGGCTGGCGTACTTGTCGCTGGCCGTGATCGTCGTGTTGTTCTCCTCGATGGGCTTGAGGAGAGCGGTGGCCTTTTCGGTGCCGTAGATGCTCCGGAAGCTGCGCAGCTCGGACTTCTGGCTCTCCAGCGCCGACTGCGCGTACAGCCGGTCGTTCTCCGACAGGTCGCCGACCGTGGTGTTGCTCGCGGGGAGCGCCGCCGCCAGAACGGCGCGCTGCATCGACGCGTACTCCTTGGCGGAGGAGAAGGAGGCCAGGGCGCGGGTGCGCTGGATCATCTCGGGGTTGCTGGTGGCCTCGGCCATGTCCTGGGAGAGGTCCAGCAGGTGCGTGACCAGGCGGTGGTAGGCCTCGACGGTCTGGGTCGAGTTGTTCTTGGCCTGGTAGGCGGTGGAGCGGATCTTCGACAGCTGTTCGAGGTCGCCGACCACGCCGACGAGGCTCTCGCGGACGCCCTGGAGCGAGCCGTCCTTGTTGGAGGTGTCGATCTCCTCGGCGGCGTCGATGAAGTTGGTCTTGGCCCGGTCCGTCTTGTCCCGGTAGCCCTTGACCGTGTAGTCGCTCGCCTTGGAGCCGTGCGCCAGCGGACCGGAGGACAGGTCGCGCTCCCTCTGGAGCGCGTCGGCCAACTCGGTCGCCTGCTTGGTCATGTCCGTCAGCAGCTTCATGTTGTCGAGCTGCTGGATGTCGTCCATGTTGTCGCTGATGCGCAGGGCGCCCAGCGAGGTGGCCGCCACCACGGGAAGCGCGAGCAGCGAGACCAGGCGCGTGGAGATACGCCAGTTGCGCAGCGCCATGCGGGATCCCGGACCGCTCGGGCCCTTGGGCGGCTTGACCGCCGGAGCGGCGGAGCCGGGGGGCCCGGGAGGTGCCGACGCGCCGGGGCGCCCGGGGCGCTCTCCGCCGTCGCCGGACGGTGCCGGGCCCGGGTTCTGGGCGTGCTGGGGGGAGGGACTGCCGGCATTGGGGCCAGTCCCGCCGTGCGGCTCCGGCTCCGCCGAAGCACTGCCATCCCTCTTGAAACGTCCCTGCACTAGCGTCGCAACCTCTGGACCAGGCGCCCCTCCGCGTGAACGGAAAGACACGGTGTCGGCGTTTTAGGCGGCGCCCTGAATGCGCCCACCTGTGTGGTCGTGAAGTGACCGGCGCTGGCTCCCCCTTCTCGCCGCAACGCGACGCTGTCGCGCCCCCTGTGCGCCGGCTCGATCCTGCGGCGGTCCGTGGAATTCCAGCACAGTGCCGGATCTCCAACAAGGGCCGGGCACTATGCCGTGACCCACGTGACTGCATGTGAGTGCAGGATTACGGGACGTAGAAAGTGATCTCGTCCATAACGGACTTATGCGGTCGAGTCGCACAGGTGGGAGCGGTGTCCCAGTCGCCATGATCAGGAGCGGAATGATGGCTTCAGGGGGTCATTGTCCGTTTCGTAGGGGTCAGCCCTGGGCCTGAATTGACCGTTTTGCCTGCGAGGCCGTGAGCAAACTCACATGCTGATCATGGGGTCTTCACGTCTTGTGAAGGGAATTGAATGTTTAGCCTGACGCTTTACAGGACGTAACACTTTGACAACCGCGCCTGCGCGAGGGGCCCGAGGTCCCGGCCGGGCGCCCGAGGACGACAAGGTCACGTACAACAGTGAAGACGACGATGATGTTCCGCAACATAGCCAACCCGCGGCGCACGACGCTGGCGCACCTCGAGGACGCCGACGCACTGCAGACGCCGCAGCAGCCGGAGCACTCCGTCGACCTCCCGTCCCAGACGGCCAACCCGCGCCGCACCATCCTGGTGGAGGCCCCCGCCACGGCCTCCGTCGCGCAGTAGTACGCACACCGGCCGTAGATCACTCACCTCGGCCGCGCACGAATCAAATGCGCAAGGCGCAGCCTCCTCACCGCGTTAGCCTGGAGCGTCAGACTCCAGCCGGCTCAAGTGAGGGGCGCAGGATCCCGTGCGCATCGCCAGGTTCTCCATCGACGGGAACGTCGCCTTCGGCGCGGTCGAGGGCGACAAGCCGGACGAGCTCGTCCTCGACATCATCAAGGGCATCCCGTTCGCGGACTTCGAGCTCTCCGGTACGAAGGTGCCGCTGAGCAAGGTCCGGCTGCTGCCGCCGGTGCTCCCCAACAAGGTCGTGGCCTTCGGCCGCAACTACGCGGAGCACGCGCGGGAGCTGGGCAACGAGGTGCCCGACGCGCCCTTCGCCTTCTTCAAGCCCTCCACCTCGGTGATCGGCCCCGGCGACGAGATCCAGTACCCGCCCTTCTCCGAGGACCTCCACCACGAGGCCGAACTGGCCGTGGTCATCGGCCGCATGTGCCGCGAGGTCCCCCGCGAGCGCGTGGCCGACGTGATCTTCGGATACACCTGCGCCAACGACGTCACCGCCCGTGATGTGCAAAAGCGCGAGAAGCAGTGGGCCCGGGCCAAGGGCTTCGACAGCTCCTGCCCGCTCGGCCCCTGGGTGGAGACGGACATCGACCTCGCCACCGCGTCCGACCTGACCGTCCAGCTCACGGTCAACGGCGAACAACGCCAGCTCGGCCGCACCAGCGAGATGATCCACCCCATCGAGGACCTGATCGTCAACATCTCCGAGGCCATGACGCTGCTCCCCGGCGACGTGATCCTCACGGGCACCCCGGCAGGCGTCGGGCCGCTCACCGTCGGCGACGAGGTCGCCGTCACCATCGAAGGCATCGGCACTCTCACCAACAAGGTTGTCAAGCGTGGCTAGCGCACCCGGCTCCCCCGTACGCGTCCGTTTCTGCCCCTCGCCCACCGGTAACCCCCATGTGGGCCTGGTCCGCACCGCCCTGTTCAACTGGGCGTTCGCCCGGCACCACCAGGGCACCCTGGTCTTCCGCATCGAGGACACCGACGCCGCCCGCGACTCCGAGGAGTCGTACAACCAGCTGCTCGACTCGATGCGCTGGCTGGGCTTCGACTGGAACGAGGGCCCCGAGGTCGGCGGCCCCCACGCGCCGTACCGCCAGTCGCAGCGCATGGACATCTACGCGGACGTCGCCGAGAAGCTCCTCGCCGCCGGGCACGCGTACCACTGCTACTGCTCCCAGCAGGAGCTGGACACCCGCCGCGAGGCCGCCCGCGCCGCCGGCAAGCCGTCCGGCTACGACGGCCACTGCCGCGACCTCACGAACGCGCAGGTCGAGGAGTACAAGGCCCAGGGCCGCACCCCGATCGTCCGCTTCCGCATGCCCGACGAGACGATCACCTTCACGGACCTGGTCCGCGGGGAGCTGACGTTCACGCCGGAGAACGTCCCGGACTACGGCATCGTCCGCGCGAACGGCGCCCCGCTGTACACCCTGGTCAACCCGGTCGACGACGCCCTGATGGAGATCACCCACGTCCTGCGCGGCGAGGACCTGCTCTCCTCCACCCCGCGTCAGATCGCCCTCTACAAGGCGCTGATCGAGTTGGGCATCGCCAAGGAGATCCCGGCCTTCGGCCACCTGCCGTACGTCATGGGCGAGGGCAACAAGAAGCTCTCGAAGCGCGACCCGGAGTCCTCGCTCAACCTGTACCGCGAGCGCGGTTTCCTCCCGGAGGGGCTGCTCAACTACCTGTCCCTGCTGGGCTGGTCGCTCTCCGCGGACCAGGACATCTTCTCGATCGAGGAGATGGTCGCGGCCTTCGACATCGCGGACGTGAACCCCAACCCGGCCCGCTTCGACCTCAAGAAGTGCGAGGCGATCAACGCCGACCACATCCGCCTGCTGGACGTGAAGGACTTCACGGAGCGCTGCGCCCCCTGGCTCAGGGCCCCGTTCGCCCCCTGGGCGCCGGAGGACTTCGACGAGGCCAAGTGGCAGGCGATCGCCCCGCACGCCCAGACCCGTCTGAAGGTCCTCTCCGAGATCACGGACAACGTCGACTTCCTGTTCCTCGCCGAGCCGGTCTTCGACGAGGCGTCCTGGACGAAGGTCATGAAGGAAGGCTCGGACGCCCTCCTGCGCACGGCCCGCGAGAAGCTGGAGTCCGCCGACTGGGCCTCCGCCGAGTCCCTCAAGGAGGCCGTCCTGGCCGCCGGCGAGGCCCACGGCCTCAAGCTGGGCAAGGCCCAGGCCCCGGTCCGCGTCGCCGTCACCGGCCGCACGGTCGGCCTGCCCCTGTTCGAGTCCCTGGAGATCCTGGGCAAGGACAGGACCCTGGCACGGATCGACGCGGCGCTGACGAAGCTGACCGCGTAACGCACACGCGCGTGCAGGGGCGGTGGCCGTCGCGGCCGCCGCCCCTCGGCGTTGTCAGTGGGGCGCATTAGTGTTCCGGCATCGCACTCAAGATCCGGAAGGGCGCCCCTGATGCCGATGTCTCCTCGTGACTACACCTGGCTGTTCACCCCGGGCAGCACGTTCGCCTACGAGTCCGGGCAGACGGGCGTCATCCACGTGGCCGACGGCGGGATGCTCGACCTGCCCACCGGACGGGTCGTCGCCTGCGACCCGTTCGTCTACCTCGGGTCCGGGGACATAGAACCGTTCACCGTCACCGTCGCCCCCGGTCGCTACCGCGTCGATGCGGCCGTCGCGACCCTGACCCGTCCCGTCGAGCCCCCGGCCGAGCGCCCCCACCGGCGGGTGGCGGCCGCCCGCCTCGTGATCCGCGAGGAGCCCACCGTGACCTGGGAGTTGGCCCTCGGCCCGGAACAGGACCTCGCCGAACTCGGGGACGACGAGTTCTTCGGCTACGGCGTCGACGCCGGCACCGGCTGCTTCTACGACGCCTCGGCCGAGGAGGCCTTCCCCGGGACCGAGGAGGAAGAGGGGCCGCTGTGGGAGGCCTTCGAGAACAGCGACTGGTCGCACGGGCCCCATCTGGTCACCTCCACCTCCACCGGCCACACGCTGGCCGCGTTCACTTCCGGCTGGGGCGACGGGTTCTACCCCACCTGGATCGGTCGCACCGCCGCCGGCGAGGTCACCTGCTACCTCACGGACTTCTTCGTCGCGCCGGCCCCCACCGACGCCCCCGTGTGACAGTCGCCGATCCACGGACACGCCCCCGACCTCCGGGCTACCGTCGGATCATGAGCATTCGCGCCGTGGTCTGGGACGTAGACGACACCCTCTTCGACTACACCAGCGCGGACCGCGAGGGCATGCGGTCCCATCTGGCCGCCGAGGGCCTGCTCACCGGGGACGAGACCCCTGAGCAGGCCCTCGTGCGCTGGCGGGAGATCACCGACCGGCAGTGGGCGCGGTTCTCGGCGGGGGAGCTGTCCTTCGAGGAGCAGCGCCGCGAGCGCATCCGGGTGTTCCTGGGCACACCCCTGGGCGCTGCCGAGGCCGACGCCTGGTTCCAGCGGTACATGACGCACTACGAGGCCGCCTGGGCCCTCTTCCCGGACGTCGTGCCGGTCCTGGACGCCCTTGCCGCCAGCCACCGCCACGCCGTGCTGTCCAACTCCAGCCTCACCGTCCAGGACCACAAGCTGCGTACCCTCGGCGTGCACAACCGCTTCGAGACGATCCTGTGCGCCGCCGAACTCGGTGTCTCCAAGCCCGAGGCCGGCGCCTTCCTGGCAGCCTGCGAGGCCCTGGAACTGGCACCGCACCAGGTCGCGTACGTCGGGGACCACCCGGAGATCGACGGGCGCGGTGCCGCCGACGCCGGACTGCTGTCGGTGTGGATCGACCGCAACGGCGCGCACACCGGCGGTGACGCACCCACCGGTCCCCACCGGATCGCCTCCCTCGCCGAACTCCCCGCCGTGCTCGGCGCCGATACCCGTTTTGGAGCCCCGTCCACCTTCGGGTAATGTTCTTCCTGCGCCGCCGGGGAGCGGGCCGAAAGGCCTGGATCCGGAGGAGCGAACTAGAACAAGAACCCCGCAGGGGCTTGCGTTCCAGTGGCCTATGGTGTAATTGGCAGCACGACTGATTCTGGTTCAGTTAGTCTTGGTTCGAGTCCAGGTAGGCCAGCTCGCGGAGCTCATCCGCACCGCGGATGTCGTCCGCAAAGCCCCCGTTGTGTAGCGGCCTAGCACGCTGCCCTCTCAAGGCAGTAGCGCCGGTTCGAATCCGGTCGGGGGTACTGATCTCGATCAACTCGGGATCGCTAGGGCCCCCGTTGTGTAGCGGCCTAGCACGCCGCCCTCTCAAGGCGGTAGCGCCGGTTCGAATCCGGTCGGGGGTACAAACTGGTCTAAACCACATTGGTCTATGGTGTAATTGGCAGCACGACTGATTCTGGTTCAGTTAGTCTTGGTTCGAGTCCAGGTAGACCAGCTCGGATCTGCGGCGGTGCAGTACAAACGCTTGCAAGATCCTCGCCCCCGTTGTGTAGCGGCCTAGCACGCCGCCCTCTCAAGGCGGTAGCGCCGGTTCGAATCCGGTCGGGGGTACATCATGAAGGCCCTTCGCTTCGGTGGAGGGCCTTCGCTGTGGCCGGTGCTCATTCGAAGCCGTACCGCCGCGACGACTCCTCCTCCTGGGCCAGGCGGTGTAGCGCCCGCATCGCCGGTTCGTTGAGGATCGCCCCCAGGACGGCGAACTCGGTCTGCTCCGCCTGGGACGGGTGCGTCTCCATGAGGTCCAGATCGAGTACAGCCGTCCGGTGCATCAACTCGGCGTACGGTACGAGTTGTTCGGCCCCCCAGCCATAGCCGAGCCGGCGGAAGGCGGCCACCGCCACCACCAGCGAGCGGTACGCGGGGGAGATGGTCGCGAGCCGCTTGGCGTTCTCCCAGCCGAGCCGGTCCAGCAGCGCGTCGACCTCCTGGTGCGCGGCCCTGACGTACTCGTCGTCCTCGTCCGGCTCCGGCACCTGCGGCAGCGCCCAGAGCGCCGCGCCCAGGCGGATCGTACGGGGCAGGGAGTCGTCGTCCACATGCGCCAGCACCTCCCGGACCGTCGCCACCGGCACCCGGCCGATCTGGATCATCGCGCGCACCAGCCGCAGCCGCCGCAGGTGCTCCTCGTCGTACTCGGCGGTGGTCGCGTTGATCTGCCGGCCGGGCATCAACAGCCCTTCGCGCAGGTAGTACTTGATCGTCGCGACGGACACACCGCTGTGTCTGCTCAGTTCGGCGAGCCGCATGTCTTGCGCCCCTTCTCGGATACCGGCACTATCCAAGCACCGCCAGTCGGATAGCGGCGCTCACCAACGAGGGGGAATGGCCATGGTGTCCCGTACGACGGCCGACGCGAAGGGCGATGTCGTCGTCCTGCTGATCGGAATGCGCATCAACCGCTTCTGGGCCGTCCATCTGTGGCTGCCGGTGATGCTCGGGATGTTCCGCATGCTGCGGGAGCTGGCGAAGGACCCCGCGCGGGGCCTGCTCAGCCGCGTCCTGCTGTCGGCCTCGCCCCGCACGTACTACGTCGTGCAGTACTGGGAGTCCAAGGAGAAGCTGTACGCCTACGCGACCGCGCCGGACGCCTTCCACCACACGGCGTGGGCCGCGATCAACCGCAAGGAGCGCAGCGGAAGACTGCGCGGGCAGGTGGGGATCTGGCACGAGGCGTACATCGTGCCGGAGGGGTCGTACGAGGCGATCTACGGAGACATGCCTGCCTTCGGCCTCGCGGCCGCGCACGGGCAGATCCCGCTGCGGAAGCGGGGCCGGTACGCGAAGGACCGGTTCGCCTTCCGCTCGCCGCAGGAGGCGGTGGCCGAGAAGGCCGGGTGACCGGGGGAGCGGGGAGGGCCTGCCGCGGCGTTGAGGCGGGCTCTCCTCGCTGACGTCTCCCTGCCGCCCCGAGTGTCAGCCGGTGCGGCGCAGTGCCTCGGAGAGGCGGGCGGCGGCGTCGATGACCGCCTGGGCGTGCATACGGCCCGGGTGGCGCGTCAGGCGCTCGATGGGGCCGGAGACGGACACGGCGGCCACCACGCGGTTGGACGGGCCGCGTACGGGCGCGGAGACGGACGCGACGCCCGGTTCCCGCTCGCCGATGGACTGGGCCCAGCCGCGGCGTCGTACGCCCGAGAGCGCGGTGGCCGTGAAGCGGGCGCCCTGCAGGCCCCGGTGCAGGCGCTCCGGCTCCTCCCAGGCCATCAGGATCTGTGCCGAGGAACCGGCCTTCATCGTGAGCGTCGAGCCGACCGGGACGGTGTCCCGAAGTCCGGACAGGCGCTCCGCCGCGGCGACGCAGATGCGCATGTCGCCCTGGCGGCGGTAGAGCTGGGCGCTCTCGCCCGTGACGTCCCGCAGATGCGTGAGCACCGGGCCCGCGGTCGCGAGGAGACGGTCCTCGCCGGCGGCCGCAGCCAGCTCCGCCAGGCGCGGGCCGAGAATGAAACGGCCCTGCATGTCGCGTGCCACCATACGGTGGTGCTCCAGGGCCACGGCCAGTCTGTGGGCCGTCGGTCGTGCCAGTCCGGTGGCCGCCACCAGTCCCGCGAGGGTGGCCGGTCCGGACTCCAGGGCGCTGAGGACAAGGGCTGCCTTGTCCAGAACGCCCACGCCGCTACTGTTGTCCATGAAACGATACTCACGTCTCACTCTGTGAAACGCAAGTTCCTTTTTCCGTGAGACGCGCAACCCTTGTAGGCACAGCGGCCCGCTGACCGAACGGGCCGGATGACGGACGCCCGTGAATTGGGGCCGGGTGCCGTCTCCTCAAGATCTCTAGTTGGGCCGGTGGACGTTTGCCGGCCGGAGGGAAAGCGATGGGTAGGACACTCGCGGAGAAGGTCTGGGACGACCACGTCGTCCGGCGCGCCGAGGGCGAGCCCGACCTCCTCTTCATCGATCTCCACCTCCTGCACGAGGTGACCAGCCCGCAGGCCTTCGACGGCCTGCGTCAGAACGGCCGCCCGGTGCGCCGTCTCGACCTCACCATCGCGACCGAGGACCACAACACCCCGACCCTCGACATCGACAAGCCGATCGCGGACCCGGTCTCCCGGGCCCAGCTGGAGACGCTGCGCAAGAACTGCGCCGAGTTCGGCGTCCGGCTGCACCCGCTGGGCGACGTCGAGCAGGGCGTCGTGCACGTCGTCGGCCCGCAGCTGGGTCTGACGCAGCCCGGTACGACGGTCGTCTGCGGCGACTCCCACACCTCCACGCACGGCGCCTTCGGCGCGCTGGCGTTCGGCATCGGCACCTCGCAGGTCGAGCACGTGCTGGCCACCCAGACGCTGCCGCTGGCCCGTCCGAAGACCATGGCGATCACGGTCGAGGGCGAACTGCCCGAGGGTGTCACGGCCAAGGACCTGATCCTGGCGATCATCGCCAAGATCGGCACCGGCGGCGGCCAGGGCTACATCCTGGAGTACCGCGGCTCCGCCATCGAGAAGCTCTCGATGGAGGCCCGGATGACCATCTGCAACATGTCGATCGAGGCCGGCGCCCGGGCGGGCATGATCGCCCCCGACGAGACCACCTTCGAGTACCTCAAGGGCCGCCCGCACGCCCCCGAGGGCGAGGACTGGGACGCCGCCGTCGCGTACTGGAAGACGCTGAAGACGGACGAGGACGCCGAGTTCGACGCCGAGGTCGTCATCGACGCCGCGTCGCTGTCGCCGTTCGTCACCTGGGGCACCAACCCCGGCCAGGGCGCACCGCTTTCGGCGTCCGTCCCCGACCCGGCTTCGTACGAAGACGCTTCGGAGCGCCTCGCCGCCGAAAAGGCCCTGGAATACATGGGGTTGGAGGCCGGGCAGCCGCTGCGCTCCATCAAGGTGGACACCGTCTTCGTAGGCTCCTGCACCAACGGCCGCATCGAGGACCTGCGCGCCGCGGCCGAGCTCGTCAAGGGCCGCAAAGTCGCCGAAGGCGTACGGATGCTGGTCGTCCCGGGCTCCGCGCGCGTGGGTCTGCAGGCCGTCTCCGAGGGTCTGGACGTGGTCTTCAAGGAGGCCGGCGCCGAATGGCGGCACGCGGGCTGCTCGATGTGCCTCGGCATGAACCCCGACCAGCTGGCCCCGGGTGAGCGCTCCGCGTCCACCTCCAACCGCAACTTCGAAGGCCGACAGGGCAAGGGCGGTCGTACGCACCTGGTGTCGCCGCAGGTCGCCGCCGCGACGGCGGTCCTGGGCCACCTGGCCTCCCCGGCCGACCTGTCCGACGCCGAGACCCGTACGCCCGCTGGAGTCTGAGAGTCATGGAAGCATTCACCACGCACACCGGCCGGGCCGTCCCGCTGCGCCGCTCCAACGTCGACACCGACCAGATCATCCCTGCTCACTGGCTCAAGAAGGTCACGAGGGACGGTTTCGAGGACGGGCTGTTCGAGGCCTGGCGCAAGGACGAGACCTTCGTCCTCAACCGCCCCGAGCGGCAGGGCGCCACGGTCCTGGTAGCCGGCCCCGACTTCGGCACCGGCTCCTCGCGCGAGCACGCGGTGTGGGCGCTGCAGAACTACGGCTTCAAAGCCGTGATCTCGTCCCGCTTCGCCGACATCTTCCGCGGCAACTCGCTGAAGAACGGCCTGCTCACGGTCGTTCTGGAGCAGAAGATCGTGGACGCGCTGTGGGAGCTCACGGAGAAGGACCCCGAGGCCGAGATCACCGTCGACCTCGAGGCCCGCGAGGTGCGCGCCGAGGGGATCACCGCCTCCTTCGAGCTGGACGAGAACTCCCGCTGGCGGCTGCTGAACGGGCTGGACGACATCTCCATCACCCTCCAGAACGAGGCCGACATCGCCGCGTACGAGGCCAAGCGCCCGTCGTACAAGCCGCAGACGCTCAAGGTCTGATCCCGAGCCCCTGAGCAGGTCGGGTTTCGGCCACCTGAACGCCCCTCTGTACCCCCGATCAGCCCGATCGGGGGTACAGCTGTGTCCGGGCCCGAACCGGCTCGGGGGCTCTGGAGTCTCTTCTCAACTTCCCACGTTACGACGGTTGTTGCCGGGGTAGCCGAGTTGTGCGGGCCCGACTCCCGCCGGAGTCCGGAAGGCCGTTTGAGGCATCAGTTGCGACCCCCGCAGGCGACAACTCGCCCCAGATGGCACAATCTGTGCATGGAACACGACGGCCAACTCGAGCTCTATGCGGCAGTCGCGGACCAACTGAAGGAAGCGCACTCAAGGGTGCGCGCACTGCAAGTCCCGGAGGGCGTACGGATGGCGCTGACCCGGAAGCTGCTGGTCATTACGGCCGCGGCCAAGCACGATCTCGCCGACGCGGCAAGGCGTCTGGAGGCGTTCACCGTGGACCTCGACGAGGGTCGATTCCCCGAAGAGGACCGCTGAACGCGTTCGAGACAGCCGAGTTCGTTGCGACGCACGGGTGATTAGCCCGTTTCGTGTTTGATTTGCGGTATATATCTGCCTAACGTGCGAAAAAGCTTGAACACTTTCGTTCGGGCAATGTCTCCGAAGGGGAAGACGTGAACAAGGCGCAGCTCGTAGAAGCGATTGCCGACAAGCTGGGCGGCCGACAGCAGGCCGCCGACGCTGTCGACGCGGTCCTGGACGCCATCGTCCGCGCGACCGTCGCCGGGGACCGGGTCTCGGTCACCGGCTTCGGCTCGTTCGAGAAGGTCGACCGTCCGGCCCGCTACGCCCGTAACCCGCAGACCGGCGAGCGGGTTCGGGTCAAGAAGACCTCCGTTCCGCGCTTCCGCGCGGGCCAGGGCTTCAAGGACCTGGTGAGCGGCTCGAAGAAGCTCCCGCGTGGCGGCGAGGTCGCCGTCAAGAAGGCGCCCAAGGGCAGCCTGACCGGTGGCGCCTCGGCGACCGTGAAGAAGGCGGCCGCGAAGAAGACCACCAAGGCGGCCACCGCCAAGAAGACCACGGCGAAGAAGACGACGGCCAAGAAGGCCACGCCGGCCGCCAAGAAGACGACCGCGAAGAAGACGACGGCCAAGAAGACCACGGGCGCCGCCAAGACCACCGCGGCGAAGAAGACGACGGCCACCAAGGCGACCGCCAAGAAGGCCCCGGCGAAGAAGGCGACGGCCAAGAAGGCCCCCGCCAAGAAGTCGACGGCTCGCAAGACCACCACCGCCAAGACGGCCACGGCCCGCAAGAGGTAAAGAGGCAAGGGCACAGGGGCACTCACGCGCCGGGCCGGACTCCGCATCGGAGTCCGGCCCGCGGCGTTTTTCCCGGGGTCAGAGGGTCTGGAGTGTCACCAGGGTGATCCGGAGGCTGTCCTTGGCGCCCTCGGTCTCGATGCGGACCCGTTGCCCGGGGCGGAGCAGTCGCAGGCCGCCCGCGTCGAACGCCGGTGCGTCGAAGGGCACGGGGGTGCCGTCGTCGAGCAGCACGCTGCCGGTTCTCGTCTCGGCGTCGTACGTGTATGCGGTGGCTTGCATGACGGCCAGCCTAGTGCCTGCGCCGGCTCGCAGTGAGGGTGCGGGTTGCCCGCCGGCTGCGGGCAACTCGTGGCTGGTCGTGCCCACGCGGCGGAGCCGCATATCGACACAGTCCCGCGCCCCTTCGGGGCGCTCAGCCCAGCCTGCGGGCAATCGTGCCGCCTTGTGCGGCACCCGTCCCGCAGAAGGCGGCACCTCCTAGCGAGCAGCGCCCCAAACCCCCGCTGAAACGGCCGCCGTGTACCGCCCCACCCCCAGCGCCAGCGCCGCGCGCAAGTCGTCGCCCGTGTCCACGTCCTGGCGCACGGAATCCACGTCCCCGAGCGTGAGCTCCACGGCCCCGGACGCCCGGTGCCGGGCGCGGGAATGCGGGCCGAATGCCGGAAGCAATTCCTGGGTGGCCGCTGCGGCCAGCAGGGTCGTACCGATTGCGGCCGCGTCGGCCAGGAAAGCGCGGGGGAATTCCGCGGCCGCGTCCAGGACCCGGGACAATTCCAGGGGCCGTAGCGCCGGGAGATCGGCGTTCAGGGCCGCAACGGGACTGTCGGGGCGCTCGGCGCGCACGGCGGCCACTCCGTGCGTCAGGGCCGCGTTGAGGCCACCCCGGGGTTCGTCGGCGACGATCCGCGCGCCCAGCGCGGCGAGCTCGCGCCCGGCCAGGGCGTCGTCCGTGACGACTGCCACATCCCCGACCGCCGGGCAGGACAGCGCCGCCGCCACGGTGTCCTGGGCGAAGGCGAGGGCGAGGCCGGGGCGCAGCCCGTCGGCAGCGGTGTCCGAGAGCCTGCTCTTGGCGCGCGTCAGCGGTTTCAGGGGTATGACCAAGGTCCACAGCACCGGCGTTCCGTCCCTCTCTTGTCGCGGCCATTGTCACTCAGCCGTCACCTGGACCATCTGGCGGTCGCCTCGTCGGGGCGTACGGTGTTCTCGACAGACCGGCGGCCTGGGGCGACACTTGTGCGGCCCCCCAAGGCCCTAGAGGAAGGTGTCCGCGTGCCCCGCCGCAGAATCGGCTTCTGGTACCGCTTCGCAGCGGTCCTCTGCAAACCGCCACTGGTGGTTCTGATCAAGCGGGACTGGCGCGGAATGGAGCACATTCCGGCCGAGGGCGGATTTATCACCGCGGTGAACCACAATTCCCATGCGGACCCCTTCGCGTACGCGCACTATCAGTACAACACCGGACGGGTTCCGCGATTCCTGGCGAAGAGCGGCCTTTTCAAGAAGGGATTCGTCGGCGCCGCGATGCGCGGCACCGGACAGATCCCCGTCTACCGCGAGACCACGGACGCGCTGAGCGCATTCCGCGCCGCGATCGACGCCGTGGAGCGCGGCGAGTGCGTCGCGTTCTACCCCGAGGGCACCATCACCCGGGATCCGAACCAGTGGCCCATGACCGGCAAGACGGGTGCCGCGCGGGTCGCCCTCACCACCAAGTGCCCGGTGATTCCGGTGGCTCAGTGGGGCGCCAACGAACTGCTGCCGCCGTACGCCAAGAAGCCGAACCTGCGGCCGCGCAAGACCCACCATGTGCTCGCGGGGCCGCCCGTCGATCTCTCGCGCTTCTACGACAAGGAGATGACCCCCGACCTCCTGAAGGAGGCGACCGAGGTCATCATGGCCGCCATCACCCGCCAGCTGGAGGAGATCCGCGGCGAGAAGGCGCCCGCGACGCCGTACGACCCGCGCCGTGAGCGGATCGAGCAGCGGCGCAGGACGCACGAGCAGAAGCTGGTCCAGGAGAAGGCCGAGCAGGAAGAGGGGCAGGGTACGTGAGCAAGCCCGTCAAGGCGGCCGTCTTCGGCACCGGTTCGTGGGGCACCGCGTTCGCCATGGTGCTCGCCGACGCGGGGTGCGAGGTCACTCTGTGGGGCCGGCGGGCCGAACTCGCGGAGGCGGTCAACTCCACGCGGACGAACCCCGACTACCTTCCCGGTGTCGAACTCCCGGACAACGTACGGGCGACGGCGGACGCCGCCGAGGCCGCCCGCGGCGCCGACTTCACCGTCCTCGCGATCCCCTCGCAGACGCTGCGCGGCAACCTCGCCGAATGGGCGCCGCTGCTCGCGCCCGACACCACCCTCGTCTCCCTGATGAAGGGCGTCGAACTCGGTTCCGCCATGCGGATGAGCGAGGTGATCGAGGACGTCGCCAAGGTGGGCGCCGACCGGATCGCCGTCGTCACCGGGCCCAACCTCGCGCGTGAGATCGCCGCCCGGATGCCGGCCGCCGCCGTCGTCGCCTGCACCGACGAGGCGGTCGCCCAGCGGCTCCAGGCCGCCTGCCACACTCCGTACTTCCGGCCGTACACGAACACGGACGTGGTCGGCTGCGAACTGGGCGGTGCCGTCAAGAACGTGATCGGCCTCGCCGTCGGCATCGCGGACGGCATGGGCCTCGGCGACAACGCCAAGGGCTCGCTCATCACGCGCGGCCTCGCCGAGACCACCCGGCTCGGCATCGCGCTGGGCGCCGACCCGCTGACCTTCTCCGGACTCGCGGGCCTCGGCGACCTGGTGGCGACCTGCTCCTCGCCGCTGTCGCGCAACCACACCTTCGGCACCAACCTCGGCAAGGGCATGACCCTGCAGGAGACCATCGCGGTCACCAAGCAGACCGCCGAGGGCGTCAAGTCCTGTGAGTCCGTGGCGGATCTGGCCCGTCGGCACGGTGTGGAGATGCCCATCACCGAGACCGTCGTGGACATCGTGCACGAGGGCAAGCCCCCGGTGGTCGCCCTCAAGGAGCTGATGTCGCGCAGCGCGAAGCCCGAGCGACGCTGAGCGAACCTGCTGAGTCGACGCTGTATCGGGGCTCTACCAACGGGTACGCTCAACGCGATATGAGCACCGAGAACCTCCCCCAGAGCCCTGAGCAGCCGCCTCGCAAGCCGCGCGTGGCCGTCGTGTTCGGCGGGCGCAGCTCCGAACACGGGATCTCCGTGGTCACCGCCGGCGCCGTCCTCAAGGCCATCGACCGGACCAAGTACGACGTCCTGCCGATCGGCATCACCCGGGACGGGCGCTGGGCCCTCACCGCCGACGAGCCCGAACGCATGGCGATCACCGACCGCCGTACCCCCGAGGTGGAGGACGTCGCCGAGTCGGGCGAGGGCGGAGTGGTGCTCCCCCTGGACCCCGGCAACCGCGAAGTCGTCGTCAGCGAGCCCGGATCGGTGCCCAAGGCGCTCGGCGAGGTCGACGTCGTCTTCCCCGTCCTGCACGGCCCGTACGGCGAGGACGGCACCCTCCAGGGCCTGCTGGAGCTCTCCGGCGTCCCGTACGTGGGTTCGGGTGTGCTCGCCTCGGCCGTCGGCCAGGACAAGGAGTACATGAAGCGGGTGTTCACCTCCTTCGGGCTCAAGGTCGGCCCGTACGTGGTGATCCGGCCCCGCGAGTGGGAGCGGGACGAGTCGGCCGCCCGCAAGAAGATCGTCGACTTCGCCGGCGAGCACGGCTGGCCGCTGTTCGTGAAGCCCGCGCGCGCGGGCTCCTCGATCGGCATCACCAAGGTCGACGACATCGCCGGCCTCGGCGAGGCGATCGCGGAGGCCCAGCGGCACGACCCGAAGATCCTCGTGGAGGCGGCGCTGCGCGGCCGCGAGATCGAGTGCGGGGTGCTGGAGTTCGCGGACGGTCCGCGGGCGAGCGTGCCCTCCGAGATCCCGCCGCCGGACGCGCACGCGTACTACGACTTCGAGGCGAAGTACATCGACTCGACCCCCGGGATCGTGCCGGCACCGCTGACGCCCGAGGAGACCGCCGAGGTCCAGCGGCTCGCGGTGGACGCCTTCGAGGCCGCGTCCTGCGAGGGCCTGGTGCGCGCGGACTTCTTCCTCACCGAGGACGGCGAGTTCGTGATCAACGAGATCAACACCATGCCCGGCATGACCCCGATCTCGATGTACCCCCAGATGTGGCAGGCCAGCGGCATCAGCTACCCCGAGCTGGTCGACAAGCTCATCCAGGCGGCACTGCGCAGGTCGACGGGCCTTCGCTGAAGCGCCCCGACAGGGGCGCGGGGAACTGCGCGATCAGCCCCCAGCGGCCCGCAGTAGGCGTACGAGATTTCCGCCCACGGCGACTAGTCGGCAATACCGGCCGGAACTTTCTTGATGGCAGGCGCCAGATCAACCAACGGCGCCATGCCATCCCCGCTCCGCCCCGCAGGGATCCTCACCTCGACATACGCCTTCCGCAGCGTCGAGGTGAAGCGGAAGGACCCGTCCTTCTGCTTCTGCAGCAACCACCCCACCCCGTCCACCTCGACCCCGTCGGCCTCGGGATCACTCATCTCCGCGGGCCGCGCAACACCGCAGCGCAGTATGATCGCCGGGTTCCCCCAGCCCGCGGTCAGCGCGGACGCGGGCTCGGGATCCCGGCGACTGAGACCGTCGACCTTGGCCGGCAGCACTTTGTCCAGGCTCCGGCACAGCGCAGCGACCTTCGCTCCGGGCGAGGGAACCGTCGCCGACGCGCTGTCGTCTGCTGATGAGCAGCCCGCGGCGCCGATCAGCAGTGCGAGTACGGGCAGCCCGGCAACGACAGGACGCCGGCGACGAAAAAGCTTCACCGGCCAAGGGTAGACGGGGGCTACAGATGGACGACCGGGCAGGTCAGGGTGCGGGTGATGCCGTCCACCTGCTGGACCTTCGCGACCACCATGCGGCCGAGGTCGTCCACGGTGTCGGCCTGGGCCCGCACGATCACGTCATAAGGTCCTGTCACGTCCTCGGCCTGGATCACCCCAGGAATCTTGCTGATCGTCTCGGCGACGGTCGACGCTTTGCCGACCTCCGTCTGGATCAGGATGTACGCCTGTACCACGGAACCTCCAGGGCGGCCACGAGGATCATGTGGGGAAAAGGAACGCCACGGTATCGCGTCGCCGCTCGCCGCGGGGAGACCTGCGGGGGCCGGGGCTTGCGCGCCGGGGTGCAGGCACGGCAAAGGTTGACGGTCACCCCGACCGTATCGAGGACACTGATGACGCGCGACCGGGCACGGCCAGGGACAGAAGGGGAGCAAGGGCAATGAAGGGCACTGTTGGTGAGCTCGGGGAGTTCGGGCTCATCAGGGAGCTCACCTCCCGTCTCACCACCACCCCGGCGGTCCGGGTCGGCCCCGGCGACGACGCCGCGGTGGTGGCCGCACCCGACCGCCGGGTCGTGGCCAGCACCGACATCCTCCTGGAGGGACGGCACTTCCGCCGCGACTGGTCCACCGCCTACGACGTCGGACGTAAGGCCGCTGCGCAGAACCTCGCGGACATCGCCGCCATGGGTGCCGTACCGACCGCACTGCTGCTCGGCCTGGTGGTGCCGGCCGAACTCCCGGTGACCTGGCCGAGCGAGCTGATGGACGGCATCCGCGACGAGTGCCAGGTCGCGGGCGCGTCCGTGGTCGGCGGGGATGTCGTACGGGGCGACACGATCGTGGTGTCGATCACCGCGCTCGGCGATCTGCGCAACCAGGAGCCGATCACCCGGAGCGGCGCCCAGCCCGGCGACCTGGTCGCGGTGACCGGCTGGCTGGGCTGGTCCGCCGCCGGTTACGCGGTGCTCTCCCGGGGCTTCCGCTCGCCGCGCGCGTTCGTGGAGGCGCACCGGCGCCCCGAGCCGCCGTACCACGCGGGTCCGGCGGCCGCGGGGCTCGGCGCGACCGCGATGTGCGACGTCAGCGACGGACTCATCGCCGACCTCGGGCACATCGCCGAGGCCAGCAAGGTCCGTATCGACATCCGTTCCGGCGCGATCGACATCCCGTCCCAGATGAACGACATCGGGCAGGCCGTCGGCGTCGACCCCATGCAGTGGGTGCTGACCGGGGGAGAAGACCACGCGATCGTGGCGACCTTCCCGCCGGACGTGAAACTGCCGGCCCGCTGGAAGGTCATCGGCGAGGTGCTCAACCCGTCGGCGCTGCCCCAGGTGACGGTGGACGGGGCGCCGTGGACCAGCAAGGGCGGCTGGGACCACTTCGGGGACATCGAGTCATGAGCGCCCCGCCCAGGGTGCTGACGGTCGCGGGCTCGGATTCCGGTGGAGGGGCCGGGATCCAGGCCGACTTGAAGACGATGCTCGCGCTCGGCGTGCACGGCATGAGTGTCGTCACGGCGGTCACCGCGCAGAACTCCCTCGGTGTGCAGGGGGCTTGGGAGCTGCCGGTGGAGGCGGTGCGGGCCCAGTACCGGAGTGTGGTCGACGACATCGGCGTACAGGCGGTCAAGACGGGGATGCTGGCCTCGGCCGAACTCGTCGAGGCGGTCGCCGAGTTGCTCGCGGCGACCGATGCCCCCGCGGTCGTCGACCCGGTCGGCGTCTCGAAGCACGGGGACTCGCTGCTGGCGGCCTCCGCGCTGGAGTCCGTACGGACGAAGCTGCTGCCCGCGGCGACTGTCGCGACGCCGAACCTCGACGAGGTGGCCCAGCTCGCCGGTGTGCATGTCGGGTCGGAGTCGGATCTGCGCGAGGCCGCCGAGGCCGTGCTGGCGTACGGGCCGCGCTGGGTGCTCGTCAAGGGCGGTCATCTGTCCGGTGCTGCCGTCGACCTGCTCACCGACGGCTCTGAGGAACACTGGCTGCGCGCCCCCCGGCACGACAACCGGCACACGCACGGCACGGGCTGCACCCTCGCGTCGGCGATCGCGTCGCAGCTCGCGAAGGGGCAGTCCGTGCCTCAGGCGGTGGCGGCGGCCAAGGAGTACGTCACCGGGGCGATCGCGGCCGGGTTCGCACTCGGCGGCGGGATCGGGCCCGTGGACCACGCCTGGGCTCTCGGAAGGGGCGCTCCCTCGGCTTGATGCCGGTCACCGCCGTCCAGCTTGTCAGGCACAGGCTTGTCAGGTGCAGGTTCGTCAGTTACAGGCTTGTCGGGTACAGCAAAAAGCCGGTCCACCGAGGTGGACCGGCTCAGTGCAGCGAACCAGCGGTGGCCGCGCGCTTAGCTGTGCGTCAGCGCGAGACCTTGCCGGCCTTGATGCACGAGGTGCACACGTTGAGGCGCTTCGGCGTCCCGCCGACCACAGTACGGACGTGCTGGATGTTCGGGTTCCAGCGACGGGACGTACGGCGGTGCGAGAAGGACACGCTGTTGCCGAAGCCCGGCCCCTTGCCACAGACGTCGCAGTTGGCAGCCACGGGTCACTCCAAAGACTTCAGATGCACTTACGGTGGGATCCCGGCGGGCCGGGATCGAGATCGCAGGATCAAAGATCTGAGTGGCGCTGCCAGGGGAATGGCCCGATCGGGATCGGGCAACCGGAGCAGCATACAACGACTGCGCCAGTACAACGAAACTACCATGGCTCATCAGGGCCCCGCTCCCGGCCCTCTTCCGGTGGTCACCCGCTCCGGGTCTACGCTGCGTCCAGTCCGGATCCTGAGGAGGCGCAGGTGGCGCAGGTGCCGCAGACATTCTTCGATGCTCTCGCGGTGCGCACCTGGTGCGGCCTCGCGCTGGAGGCGCTCGGCCGTGCGCGCGAGGAGATCGACGCGATCAACGTCTACCCCGTGGCCGACGGGGACACCGGCACCAACCTCTATCTGACCGTGGAGTCCGCCGCCGGGGCGGTGGAGGCCGTCTTCGCCGGGCACGAGGTGGACGCCGGGGCCGCCGGGGCCGCCGGGAAGCCTTCGCTGGCCGACGCCGCGCGCGCGATGGCGCACGGGGCGCTGATAGGCGCCCAGGGAAACTCCGGGACCATCCTCGCCCAGTTGCTGCGCGGCATGGCACAGGTGCTGGCCGCCGAGGGTGAGACGTCTCACACCGACGGTTCCGGCCTCCGGCTCGCGCTGCGGCACGCGGCCGACTCCGCCCGCCAGGCCGTCGCGCACCCCGTCGAGGGCACGGTCCTGTCGGTCGCCTCCGCCGCCGCCGACGCGGCCATGGGAACCGAGGGAGACTGCGGGGCGGTGGCACGCGCTGCCTACGAGGGAGCACGCGCCGCACTGGCCGCGACCCCGGGGCAGCTGGCCGTGCTGGGGCGGGCCGGGGTGGTCGACGCCGGCGGGCGGGGGCTGGTGGCGGTGCTGGCGGCGCTGGTGGAGACGTTCACGGGGGAGGTACCGGCGGCCGTCGCGCCTTCCGGCGGGCACGCGCGCGTGCAGAGGGACACGGCCGCGGCCGTGAGCACCCTCGTTGCCGAGGACTGCGCCTCCTCTCCGGAGGGCGGCCCCGCTTTCGAGGTGATCTACCTGCTGGAGGCCGAGGACGCGGCCGTGGACCGGCTGCGGGCGCGGCTCGACGCCCTCGGTGACTCGCTGGTCGTGGTCGGCGGGGACGGGCTGTGGAACGTGCACGTGCATGTGGACGACGCGGGCGCCGCCGTGGAGGCGGGCGTCGAGGCGGGGCGGCCGTACCGGATCCGGATCACCCACTTCGGCGTCGGGGACGTGCACACCACCGGCGGGCAGCGGCCGCCCAGGGAGCAGGTGCAGCGGGCGGTCGTGGCCGTCGTGCCGGGAGAGGGCCTGGCCGGGCTGTACACCGAGGCCGGTGCGACCACCGTGCTCGCGCGCCCGGGGGAGCCGCCTGCGAGCGGTGAGCTCGTCGACGCCGTACGGCGCGCCCACGCGCGCGAGGTCGTGCTGCTGCCCAACGACGCCGACCTGCGCCACACCGCCGCCGCGGCGGCCGAGCAGGCCCGGGCCGAGGGCATCCGGGTGGCCCTGATCCCGACCCGCTCCGCGGTGCAGGGGATCGCCGCGCTCGCCGTGCACGAGCCCGAGCGCCGCTTCGACGAGGACGTCGTCTCGATGACCTCGGCGGCTGGCGCGACCCGCTACGCCGAGGTCGCCGTCGCCGAGCGCCAGTCCTGGACCATGGCGGGAATCTGCCAGGCCGGCGATGTCCTCGGCCTCATCGACGGCGACGTCGCCGTGATCGGCTCCGACGTCACCCTCACCGCCGAAACCGTCCTCGACCGCATGCTCCAGGCCGGTGGCGAACTGGTCACCCTCGTCCTCGGCGACGAGGCCCCCGACTCCGTCGCGGAACGCCTGGAGACCCGCGTCCGCGAGTCGTACCTCGCCGTGGACACGGTGGTGTACCGCGGCGGCCGCCAGGGAGCGCTGCTCTTGATCGGCGTCGAATAGCCCCACTACGGCCCACCGCGCCTGACGCCACCCGCTCCGCCGGCCACGAGCACCTGCACCTGCGGCCCGTCCCCTTCTGGACTGTGCAGCCACGGCTCGCTCCTGTCCTCGGCCGGTTGGGGGCTGCCGACCCTGCCGGGTCGGACTGCTGCCCCCGTCGGGTCTGCCCCGGAGCTCCCGGCTCAGGCCCCACCCGCCTCCTGTTCCTCCACCACCTGCAGCATCTGTTCCGCCTCCGCCTTTCGGGCCTGTGCCGTTTCGTCCTCGGTGGGGGCGCCGTCGTATGCGGCGAGGACCGCGCGTGCGCGCGCTGCTGCCCGGGACGGGCGGGTGAGATCGGCCTCCAGCCAGCCTGCGGCGAGTTCGGCGCCGGTGCGGCTGTCCAGGGCGGCGTCGCCGAGGGAGGCGAACACTGCGATCGCCTCGGTGACCTGCGACAGGGCGTCTTCGAGTGCCGTCCGGATCGCGTCGTCGTCGGCGTCCTCCGTGGCGGAGCGGGCGAGCAGGTCGCCGAACTGGCGGTGGGTGTGCCCGAGTTCGGCGACGAGCCGCTGCCGGGCCTCCTCGTCGGCCCCGGCGGCGCCCAGCGCCGCCTCGCACTCCCGCACCGCGCCCGCCATCAGCTCCCGTGCCGCGTCCGTCCCGTCCTCCGCGCGCAGCGCGAGCCAGGCGCGGGCGCGCAGGGAGCGTACGAGACCGTGGACGTTGCCGAGCGAGCGCCACAGGTCGCCGGCGCGCGCGTACGCCCGGTCCGCCTCGACGGGCATCCCCGCCGCCCCGAGGGATTCGGCGGCGAGGTGGGCGAGCGTCGCGTGGTCGTGCTGTTCGGGCCACTCCTTGGCGATCTCGGCGGCCTGCAACCGCCGTTCGGCCGCCTCGCGGTGCTCGCCGAGTTCGCTCAGACAGTCACCGAGCCACCACTGGGTCTGGACGACCGCGCCGTCCCCGTGCGTCTCGGCGCTCAGGTCGGGCAGCGCCGACTCCAGCACCTCCGCGGCCTCGGCCCACCGCTCCTGCCGCAGCAGGTACCCGCCGAGCTGCTGCCGCGCCCACGCGCCGATCGTCGGGCCCTCGCCCGCCTCGTCGGCCCAGTGCGCCGCCTCCAGGGCGTGCTCGGCGGCCTCCACGGACAGCCCCCGGCCGCCCAGCACCTCGGCGAGCTGCAGGTGCAGCTGGGCCCGCCCGACCGCCTCCAGATGCGCACCGCCGTGTTCCAGGGCCGCCCGCAGCGCCCGTTCCGCCCCCGAGACGTCGCCCAGGTGATGCGCCAGCCCGGCCAGTCGCGCCTCGTACTCCACCGCGAACCACGGCAGCCCGGCCCCGACGAACCCGGCCGTGGCCCGCCCGAACAGCTCCACGGCCGCCTCAAGATCCCCGCCACGCACCGCCAGGTCCGCGAGCATGGCCTGAGCCTCGGCCTCCCGCGAGGCGATCCGCACATCGTCGCCGGTGTACCCGCCGACCAGCGCGAGCAGTTCACGTACGGCGCTCTCGGCGTCGGCGAGAACCGTTTCCTCAGCCGGCTCGCCCGCCTCCTGCACCCGGCGCATCAGGATCCGCGCCCGTCCCATCAGCACGGACGCCGTCTGCCGCACGCCGGTGGCGTCGTCGGCGTACAGCGCCAGGGCCTGGTCGTACGGCTCCGCGACCGCCGCCAGCGCCTCGTCCACCCGGCCCGACAGCGCGCGTACATACGCCGCACGCGTGCGTGCCGCCAGCGCCTCACCGGGGTCGCCGGCCTCCGCGTACAGCTCGGCGGCCCTTTCGAAGAGTGCGGCGCCCTCCGGGCCCCGGTCCATCGCCTCGTGGTCGGCGATCTCCGCGCGGTCGCGGGCGTCCAGCTCGACGCCCTCCGCGGCACGCGAGACGGCCGCCCAGGCGTCCATGGCGTTCGGCTGCAGGGTGTGCGAGAGCCGGCGTGCCTCGGCCAGCAGGGCGGGCAGATCCGGCACGTCCGCGGTCACGGCGGCCGGCGGCGCCACCGCGGGCGCGGAGACCGGGCGCGTCGCCCGCACCCCGAGCGGCAGCCGCTCCACCAGCGGCCGCTGCCCCATACGCGCGCGTGCCCGCTCACTGACGTACCCGTTGCCGTTGCGCTCGTCGAAACGCGCGGCCAGGGCGAGCGCCTCGGCACGCGCGTGCGTGGCGAGTTCGCGCGCCGTCCACGTCCGGCCGGCCGGCCCGGGCACCTCACGGTCCGCAAGGCCCGCCTCGCCCAGCCGCTCCATGAGCAGCGTCACCACGCTCAGGAAGTCCAGCAGGCTGCGCGGCTGCCCGGTGTCCGTGAAGTACGCCGGCCGCTCCGCGAGCAGTTCCAGACCGCGCGCCTCGTTGCCGGTCAGCGCGCAGAACTCGACGTGGTCCGCGTACGCGCCCCGCATGCTCTCCATGGACCGCACCAGCCGGAAACCCCGCAGATGGTTGGCGCGCGCCTCGTCCGTGCGGCCCAGCCGCAGCAGGGGCACCAGGGACGACGCGAGCACCGTGTGCGGCTCGTGCGCGCACGTGAACTCGCCCTCCAGGACCGGCCGCCACAGCAGCAGCGCCTCCGCGTCCCGACCCTGCTCCGCCTGCCACCAGCCCTGCCCGTGCAGCTCGCACGCGGGGCAGTCGGCCATGTCGTCCCGGTCGGCGGCCAGCCACGCGGCGTACGCCCGCTCCGCACGCTCGATGTCCCCGATATGCGCGGCCACGCTGAGCTCGGCACTGCGCACGGCCCGTTCGGAGTGCCCGGCGAGCCGGTAGCGGTGCTCCATCTCGCCCAGCCACTTCTCGATCGAGGCGAGCGGCACATGCGGCTGGTCGAGCATGCCGGCCGACATCCACTTGAAGACCCAGTGCAGCGAGTGCGCCTCGTACTCGTCGAAGTCACCGGGCCGCTCGTCCCACATGCGCAGCAGACGCGCGAAGGGGACGAACATCTTGTCCTTCTCGGAGCTGTAGTTGTAGACCTTCAGCTGGTGCCCGAGCGCCTCGATCACGGCCAGCGGGATGCCCAGCTTCTCGGCCTCCACGAGCAGCTGCTCCGCGCGCGCGTTGCGCGCCGGGCCCTCCGGCTGTTCGGCGTTCTCCGCCAGCGCGCGGCGCAGGGAGTCGAAGTCCGTGATCCCGCTCATGAGTTGCCGTCCTCCCCGTGGGTCGCCCATTCCAGCAGGCCGATGAACGCCCGGTTCAACAGCGCCGTGTCCGCCGGCCGCAGCGGGCGCTGCGCCATGAGCAGTGCCTGCCCGTACAGGGACTCGGTGGCGGTGCCGATCAGTTCCGGTTCGCCGAGCGAACTGATCCGCCGGATCAGTGGATTGAGGTGGTTGAGCACGAGACGCGCGCGTGGGGCGCTGCCACGCAGTGACCCCAGGATGCCCGCCCAGAGATCGTCGGCCTGTTCCTCGGCCTCGGCGCGCGCCTGCTCATGGCGGGCCGCCCGGTCGTCCAGGTGCAGTGCGGGAACGGAGAGCGGGTGGAAGGCCCGCAGCACCACATCGCAGCCCAGGGGATCGAGTTTCGCCCGCGCGGCCGCCAGGAAGCCGGACAGGGCCAGCTCCTCGGCCGGGTCCACCGCGTCCAGATGCGCGGTCACCGTGTCGGCGTCCAGCTCCGCGACCACCGTCCCGGGCCGCACCGACGGCAGCGCCTCGACCAGCTCGCTGTCGTACGCGTAACCCCCGTTGATCACCCCGACGCCCTGCGCGGACGCGATCGGCGCAACCTGCCGGTACTCCTCCACGGTCCGCGTGAAGTGCACCACCGGGTGCCGCAGCGCGAACTCCTCGAGCGACAGCTGCCCGTCGGTGGTCTCGAAGGGCAGCCAGGGCAGCATCGTCCGCAGCATCTCCTTGTCGTGCCGCGCCAGGGACTTCACCCCCAGGTGGTGCACGGACAGGAAGGCCGCCAGCCGCTGCGGATCGCCGGCCGCGAGCCCGGTCAGCCAGGACCGGATCCTTGTCCCCAGTGCTTCCCGTACGGCGGCCAGCGTCTCGTCCTCGTACAGCGACTCGCGGGAGGCCGTGGGCCGCAGACTGTCGGTGTCCAGTACGCAGCGTACGAAGAACGCCCAGTCGGGCAGCAGCTGTTCGGCGCGCTCGGTCAGCAGCATGCCCTTCAGATGCACCCGATGCGTCGCCCGCTGGGCGGGGCTCACGGCCGACGGAAGGACGTACGCCACACCGCGGATCCCGGCGAGCGGCACGTTCAGCTCGATCGAGTCGAGCGGGGTGAAGCCGAACAGATCGTGACAGTGCCGCGCCAGGGCAACCCGCCGGTTGGCGGGGGAGGGGTAGGACCGGTCCCAGGGCGCCGGGAGGTCGGTGACCGCCTCGTCGCCCACCCGGACGTCGTACGGCAGCAACGACCCGAAGTCCCGCGCCAGCGTCAGCACCCGCTCGGGCGCGAGCCACTCGCCGGCCCCCGCCCGCGCCACCAGATGCACGGTGGTGCCCGGTTCCGGCCGGGCCTCCTGCGGCAGCGTCCGCACGGTGTACGAACCGTCGTCGCTCGCCGTCCACTCCACGACCGCCGCGTCCGGCGTGCGGGCGCTGCGGCTGACGACCCGGATCCGCTCGGCGACCACGAAACAGGCCAGCAGGCCGATGCCGAACTGCCCGAGGAAGTCGGAGCGGACCTCCTGGATCCCGTCGGCGATCCGGTCGGTCCGCTTGGAGCTGCGCCCGATGGTGGCCAACAGGGTGTGCACGTCCGCCTCGGTGAGCCCCACTCCCGAGTCCTCGACGCGCAAGGCACCGGGCTGCGCGTACAGCCGCACCCGCGCCGGCGCGTCGGGCTGCTCCGCGCGCCGGGCGGTGATGGCGTCCACGGCGTTCTGCAGCAGCTCCCGCAGATAGACCTTGGGACTGGAGTAGAGGTGATGGGAGAGCAGGTCCACCAGCCCGCGCAGGTCGACCTGGAACGTATGAGGCGGCTGGGGTGACTGGGACGGCTGGGATGACTTCGAAGTCTGGGAGTCCATCGTCGCAGCGCCGGTGGGGGGAGGTTCGCGACGGCGCGGGGTCGGGCGGTCCCTGGTGGGGCGGTGACCGCGGGGGATGGCCGGAGCGCGCCATCCTAAGGCCGGAACGAGCCGTCTGACCAGGGGTTTCGCGGGACGTATACGGGATTGTCAGTGGCGTGGTGTGCAATGGATCTCGTGCCCGCACTGGATGAACCACTGAAGCAACCACTGAAGTCAGTGCTCGGCCCCGCCACCGCGAAGGTGATGGCCGAGCACCTCGGCCTGCACTCCGTCGGCGACCTCCTGCACCACTACCCGCGCAGATACGAGGAGCGCGGCCAGCTCACCCACCTCGCCGACCTCCCGATGGACGAGCACGTCACGGTGGTCGCGATGGTCGCCGACGCCCGCCTGCACACCTTCGCCTCCGCCAAGGCCCCCCGCGGCAAGGGCCAGCGCCTCGAGGTCACCATCACCGACGGCAGCGGCCGCCTCCAACTGGTCTTCTTCGGCAACGGCGTTCACAAGCCCCACAAGGAGCTCCTGCCGGGCACACGCGCGATGTTCGCGGGCAAGGTCTCCGTCTTCAACCGCCGCCTGCAACTGGCCCATCCGGCCTATGAGTTGCTACGGGGCGACAGCGAGGAAACGGTCGAGACCTGGGCCGGCGCCCTCATCCCCATCTACCCGGCCACCGCCAAACTGGAGTCCTGGAAGATCGGCAAGGCGCTCCAGACGGTGCTGCCCGCCGCCCAGGAGGCCATCGACCCGCTGCCGGAGGGACTGCGCGAGGGCCGCGGCCTGGTCTCCCTCCCCGAGGCCCTGCTCAAGATCCACCGCCCGCACACCAAGGCCGACATCGAGGACGCCCGGGCCCGCCTCAAATGGGACGAGGCGTTCGTCCTCCAGGTGGCCCTCGCCCGCCGCAGGCACGCCGACGCACAGCTCCCCGCGGTCGCCCGCAGACCCAAACCCGACGGCCTGCTCACCGCCTTCGACGGCCGCCTCCCCTTCACCCTCACCGAGGGCCAGCAGAAGGTCTCCAAGGAGATCTTCGACGACCTGGCCACCGAGCATCCGATGCACCGGCTGCTGCAGGGCGAGGTCGGATCGGGAAAAACCTTGGTGGCCCTCCGCGCCATGCTCGCCACGGTCGACGCCGGCGGCCAGGCGGCCATGCTCGCGCCCACCGAGGTCCTCGCCCAGCAGCACCACCGCTCCGTCGTCGAGATGATGGGCGAGCTGGCCGAGGGCGGGATGCTGGGCGGTGCCGAGCACTCCACCAAGGTGGTGCTGCTGACGGGTTCCATGGGCGCCGCCGCCCGCCGTCAGGCCCTGCTCGACCTGGTCACCGGCGAGGCCGGCATCGTGATCGGCACGCACGCCCTGATCGAGGACAAGGTCCAGTTCCACGACCTGGGCCTGGTCGTCGTAGACGAACAGCACCGCTTCGGCGTCGAACAGCGCGACGCCCTGCGCAGCAAGGGCAAGCAGCCCCCGCACCTCCTCGTCATGACGGCCACCCCCATCCCGCGCACGGTCGCCATGACCGTCTTCGGCGACCTGGAGACCTCGGTCCTCGACCAGCTCCCCGCAGGCCGCTCGCCCATCGCCTCGCACGTCGTCCCGGCCGCCGACAAGCCCCACTTCCTCTCCCGCGCCTGGGAGCGGGTCCGCGAGGAGGTCGAGGGCGGCCATCAGGCGTACGTCGTGTGCCCCCGCATCGGCGACGAGGAGGACGACCCGAAGAAGTCCGGCAAGAAGAAATCTCCGGAGGACGAGGCGGAGAAGCGCCCCCCGCTAGCCGTCCTCGACGTGGCCGACCAGCTCGCCAAGGGCCCGCTCCAGGGCCTGAGCGTCGAGGTCCTGCACGGCAGGATGCACCCCGACGACAAGGACGCGGTCATGCGCCGTTTCGCCGCAGGCGACACCGACGTCCTGGTGGCCACCACGGTCATCGAGGTGGGCGTCAACGTGCCGAACGCCACGGCCATGGTGATCATGGACGCCGACCGCTTCGGCGTCTCCCAGCTCCACCAGCTGCGCGGCCGCGTCGGCCGCGGCTCGGCACCCGGCCTGTGCCTCCTGGTCACCGAGATGCCCGAGGCGAGCGCGGCCCGTCAGCGCCTGACCGCGGTCGCCTCCACCCTCGACGGCTTCGAACTCTCCCGTATCGACCTGGAACAGCGCCGTGAGGGCGACGTCCTCGGCCAGGCCCAGTCGGGCGCCCGCACCAGCCTCCGGGTCCTCGCGGTCATCGAGGACGAGGAGGTCATCGCGGAGGCGAGGGAGGAAGCGGCCGCGGTCGTGGCGGCGGATCCGGAACTGACGGGACTCCCCGGCCTCCGGACGGCCCTGGACGCCCTTTTGGACGAGGAGAGGGAGCAGTACTTGGAAAAGGGCTGAGGTGGAGCGCCCCGACAGGGGCGCGGGGAACTGCGCGACCAGCCACAACAAGCCCGCACCCGCCGACGGCGAAGACGCCCCACCCAGTAGGCCTGCCAAACTGAACCCAAAGCCGCCCACGAACAAGGACCCCGACAATGACCCGCGTGATCGCCGGCCGGGCAGGCGGACGTCGCCTGGCCGTGCCGCCAGGCACCGGCACCCGCCCCACCTCCGACCGCGCACGCGAAGGTCTCCTCTCCACCTGGCAGTCCCTCCTCGGCGGTCCCCTGGAAGGCGAACGCGTCCTCGACCTCTACGCCGGCTCCGGCGCCGTGGGCCTGGAAGCCCTCTCCCGAGGCGCGAGCCACGCCCTCCTCGTCGAGGCGGACACCCGCGCCGCCCGAGTCATCCGCGAGAACGTCAAAGCTCTCGGACTCCCCGGCGCCGAGGTGAGGGCGGGCAAAGCCGAACAGATCATCCAGACGCCGGCGCCGGCAGACCCGTACGACCTCGTCTTCCTGGACCCGCCGTACCGAGTCACGGATCACGATCTTCGCGAGATTCTCCTCACACTCCGCTCGGGAGGCTGGCTCGCGCCGGAGGCGATCGTCACCGTGGAGCGCAGCACCAGAGGCGGCGAATTCAGGTGGCCCGAGGGTTTCGACGCGGTCAAGGCCCGTCGCTACGGCGAGGGAACGTTTTGGTACGGTCGCGCCGCCTCTACGTGCGAAGACGCACGATGACCGGACCGGAGAGCGAGGGATCACTAGTGCGCCGCGCCGTCTGTCCCGGGTCGTTCGACCCCATCACCAACGGACACCTCGACATCATTTCCCGTGCCTCTCGCCTGTACGACGAGGTCTATGTCGCGGTCATGATCAACAAGTCCAAGAAGGGCCTGTTCGAGATCGACGAGCGGATCGACCTGATCCGTCAGGTCACCGCCGAGTACGGCAACGTGATCGTCGAGGCCTTCCACGGTCTCCTCGTCGACTACTGCAAGGAACGGGACATCCCGGCCATCGTCAAGGGCCTCAGGGCGGTCAGCGACTTCGACTACGAACTGCAGATGGCCCAGATGAACAACGGCCTCTCGGGCGTCGAGACACTCTTCGTGCCGACCAACCCCACCTACAGCTTCCTGTCCTCCTCGCTCGTCAAGGAGGTCGCGACCTGGGGCGGAGACGTCTCCCACCTGGTGCCGCCGATGGTCCTGGAGGCCCTCAACAAGCGCCTGCGCAAGGACTGATGGGGCTACAGTCGTCCCGTCCGTCTCCAACACAGCTGTAGAGAGTGGCGAGCACACGGTGGACGTGCAGAAGAAGCTCGACGAGATCGTCGCCGCGGTCTCCGGCGCCCGGTCGATGCCCATGTCGGCCTCGTGCGTGGTCAACCGCGCCGAGCTGCTCTCGATGCTCGAAGAGCTGCGCGAGGCGCTGCCCGGCTCCCTCGCCCAGGCCCAGGAGCTGATCGGCGACCGCGAGCAGATGGTCGAGCAGGCCCGTCAGGAGGCCGACCGGATCATCGGGCAGGCGCACGCCGAGCGCGGTTCCCTCATCTCCGACACCGAGGTCGCCCGCCGTTCCCAGGCCGAGGCCGAGCGGATCCTCGCCGAGGCCCGCCAGGAGGCCGAGGAGGTCCGCGCGGAGGCCGACGACTACGTCGACTCCAAGCTGGCCAACTTCGAGGTCGTCCTCACCAAGACCCTCGGCTCCGTCGGCCGCGGCCGCGAGAAGCTCCTCGGCACCGGCCCTGGCGTCGACGAGCAGGGCTACGAGGACGAGGACGCCCCCGAGCGCAGCCACGACCCCGAGACCCTGCGCAAGGACGCCGACGCCTACGTCGACGCCAAGCTGGGCGCCTTCGAGGCGGTCCTCGCCAAGACCCTGGAGGCCGTCGGCCGCGGCCGCCAGAAGCTGCACGGCCGTATCGCCACCGACGACCTCGGCGCCCTCGCCGACGACTCCACGTCCTTCCAGCACTCCAGCGACGCCGACTACCTGGCCGACCTCGCCGCCGTCGCGGAACCGAAGCCCCAGGCCGAGCAGCCCGCCCAGCAGCAGGACTACGCCCAGCCGCAGCCGGCGTACGGCTATCAGCAGCAGACCGACCCGTACGGGGGCGCGTACCAGCAGCAGGGCTACGGCCAGCAGGACGCCTACGGCTACCAGCAGGCCGATCCGTATGCCTACCAGGGCTACGACACCGGCCAGCAGCCGGCGTACGACCCGAGCCAGATGCAGCAGGCGCACCAGCAGCCCCAGGAGCACCAGTCGTACGCCCTCGACGAGACCAGTCTCTTCGACACCGGCATGATCACGCCCGAGCAACTGAGGGCCTACGAACAGGGGCGCGGCCAGTAAGCAGCCACCGGATTGGGCCGTGAGCGAAAGGTCCAGTATCCTGGCTCTTCGGTCGCGTGTACGTCCGCGATCAGCGCTGCCCGGGGACACCGAAGGGCAGCGTCCCCCTGAGCTGGAAGACCGAAAGCAGGAATGGCTCTGAACGCCCGCCTCGACCACCGCAAGCCTCTCGTGTTCGACACACACGAGCTGGGGCGGCGGCCCGGTGCGCTGCAGCGCCTGACCCGCACGGTCGACGCTCCCAAGGACCTCGGTATCGCGGGAGTCGTCGGAGTGCCGGAAGGCGCTTCGGTGGAGCTCGAACTCCGCCTCGAGTCGGTCATGGAAGGGGTGCTTGTCACAGGCACCGCCCGTGCACAGGCCGAGGGGGAGTGCGTAAGGTGTCTGGAGCCGCTTCAGCTGGACGTCGAAGCGGAATTCCAGGAGATGTTCTCGTACCCTGACGCCGATGACCGGGGCCGCCCCAAAGCGGAGCCGGCCGACGACGCCGAGGAAGACGAGGACAGGCTCTTCATCGAGGACGGCCTGTTCGACCTCGAGCCCGTGCTGCGCGATGCGGTGGTGCTCGCACTGCCGATGCAGCCGGTGTGCCAGGAAGACTGTCCCGGTCTGTGCTCCGAGTGCGGAGCGCGGCTGGCGGACGACCCGGACCACCACCATGACGCCGTCGACATCCGTTGGGCGGCACTGCAGGGACTCGCCGGTTCACTCGGAGACGGCGAGAAGGACGAGATGAGCGGCGCCGATGCGGGCGTCGACGAGAAGCAGGAGAAGTAGCCGTGGCTGTTCCGAAGCGGAAGATGTCGCGCAGCAACACGCGCCACCGCCGGTCGCAGTGGAAGGCTGCGGTCCCCACCCTGGTTGCGTGCGAGCGCTGCCACGAGCCCAAGCTGCAGCACATCGCGTGCCCGTCTTGCGGCACCTACAACAAGCGCCAGGTCCTCGAGGTCTGAGCGGCTGGTGAGAGGCACCGTGTCCACTGCCAAGAAGGCGGATGACGCCAAGGCGGACCCAACCGCCAGGAAAAAGTCGGACAACACGGCCTCGTCCCACACGCTTCTGGAAGGGCGGCTCGGGTACAAGCTCGAGTCCGCCCTTCTGGTGCGAGCGCTGACCCACCGTTCGTACGCGTACGAGAACGGCGGTCTGCCGACCAACGAGCGGCTGGAGTTCCTCGGGGACTCCGTGCTCGGCCTCGTGGTCACGGACACGCTGTACCGCACCCACCCCGACCTGCCCGAGGGCCAGCTGGCCAAGCTGCGGGCCGCGGTGGTCAACTCGCGTGCGCTGGCGGAGGTGGGCCGTGGGCTCGACCTGGGTTCCTTCATCCGGCTCGGCCGGGGCGAAGAGGGCACGGGCGGCCGGGACAAGGCGTCCATCCTCGCCGACACCCTGGAAGCGGTGATCGGCGCTGTCTATCTCGACCAGGGTCTTGAAGCGGCGGGCGAGCTCGTCCACCGACTCTTCGACCCGCTGATCGAGAAGTCCTCCAACCTCGGAGCCGGCCTGGACTGGAAGACCAGTCTCCAGGAGCTCACCGCGACCGAGAGCCTCGGCGTGCCCGAGTACCTGGTCACGGAGACCGGCCCCGACCACGAGAAGACCTTCACTGCTGCCGCCCGCGTCGGAGGCGTCTCGTACGGCACCGGCACCGGCCGCAGCAAGAAGGAGGCGGAGCAGCAGGCCGCGGAATCCGCGTGGCGGTCCATCCGGGCCGCGGCGGACGAGCGCGCCAGGGCCGCGGCCGAGAAGGCCGCGGCCGAGAAGGCCGCAGCCGAGAACGCTGCCCAGGACGGCGAAGGACCGTCGTCCGTCTCCGCCTGACCGACGTCTCACCGACGGACGTCTCCTTCTGACGAACAGCGACCCGAGCGTCCGTCCCTCCCCGGGGCGGGCGCTCGGATCGTCCACAGCCCGTACGGGGGTCCCGATGCCCGAGTTGCCCGAGGTCGAGGTCGTCCGGCGCGGTCTGGAGCGCTGGGTCGCCCATCGCGTCGTCGCCGACGCGGAGGTGCTGCACCCGCGTGCGGTACGCCGTCATGTGGCCGGCGCCGACGACTTCGCGCACCGCCTCAAGGGCCATCGCATCGGCGTGCCCAGCCGCCGCGGCAAGTACCTGTGGCTGCCCCTGGAGGACACCCACCAGTCGGTCCTCGCCCACCTCGGCATGAGCGGCCAGCTGCTGGTCCAGCCGAACGCGGCCCCGGACGAGAAGCACCTCAGGATCCGCGTGCGCTTCGCCGACGACCTCAAGACGGAACTCCGCTTCGTCGACCAACGCACCTTCGGCGGCCTGTCGTTGCACGACAACACCCCCGAGGGCCTGCCCGACGTCATAGCGCACATCGCGCGCGACCCCCTCGACCCGCTGTTCGACGACGAGGCCTTCCATCAGGCGCTGCGCCGCAAGCGCAGCACCATCAAACGGGCCCTGCTCGATCAGTCGTTGATCAGCGGAGTCGGCAACATCTATGCGGACGAGGCCCTTTGGCGCGCCCGCATCCACTACGAACGCCCCACCGCGACCTTCACCCGCCCGCGCACCGCCGAACTCCTCGGCCACACAAGGGATGTGATGAACCAGGCGCTCGCCGTGGGCGGCACCAGCTTCGACAGCCTGTACGTCAACGTCAACGGGGAGTCGGGCTACTTCGACCGGTCGCTGGACGCCTACGGCCGGGAGGGTCTGCCCTGCAAGAGGTGCGGCACACCGATGCGCCGGCGCCCCTGGATGAACCGGTCGAGCTACTTCTGCCCGAAGTGTCAGAGGCCGCCGCGCGTGGTGTCGTAACGCTCGCGGGCCGCGAGGACGTCGTCCATGCGGCCCTCCAGCAGATGGACGAGGGCCAGCAGCCGCTCGGCGACCTCGCGGCCGAGCGGGGTGAGCTCGTAGTCCACGCGGGGCGGGTTCGTCGGCTGGGCCTCGCGGTGCACCAGGCCGTCGCGCTCGAGCGCGTGCAGCGTCTGCGAGAGCATCTTCTCGCTCACGCCGTCGACCCGGCGGCGCAGCTCGTTGAAGCGCAGGGAACCCTCGAACAGGGCGCACAGCGTGAGGCCGCCCCAGCGGCCCGTGACGTGCTCCAGCGTGCCGCGCGAGGGACAGGCCTTGGCGAACACGTTGAACGGGAGGTCGCCCGCCTCCATGAGCTCCTGCGTGGTGTCCATACCTCAAGCGTACTTGAGTGCAGCGCTAACCGACAGGTTGCACTAACCGTGAGTTAGTGCACCGGTCGTCGCCCCCGTCTAGTACCCGAAGTCCTGCGTCCACCAGGGGCCGCCCGACCCGAAGTGCACACCGACGCCCAGCGTCTTGAAGTCGCAGTTCAGGATGTTGGCGCGGTGACCGGGGCTGTTCATCCAGGCCTCCATCACGGCGGCCGCGTCGGCCTGGCCCCGGGCTATGTTCTCGCCGCCGAGGTTGGCTATGCCCAGCTTCGCCGCCCGGTCCCACGGCGAGGCGCCGCTCGGGTCGGTGTGGTCGAAGAAGCCCTGGGCGGCCATGGCGTCGCTGAACTTCTCCGCCAGCTGGGAGAGGGTGCTGTTGGCGGAGACCGCGCTGCAGCCGACCTTGGCCCGCTCCTCGTTGACCAGCTTGAGCACTTCCGCCTCGGCGGCGGCCGCCGCCGAGACCGTCACCGGAGCGGTGGTCTGCTTGGGCGGCTTGGTCCGCTGCTGCGGAGGCGTCTTGTGCGGCTTCTCGGTGGGCGTGGCCTTCGGCTTCTTCGGCGGCGCGGTGGTCGGCGCGGCCGAGGAGGTCGACGGGCTCGGCGAGGCCGAGCGGTCGGCGTCGCGGCTCGTCGAGGAGCCCTCGTCACGGCCGGCGGCGCTGCCGGACGTGCCGCCCTGCTCGGTCGCCGAGTTGGTCGGCGTGTTCGCGGCCTGCACCTTGTCGGAGCTGCCGCTGCCGCCCAGCTTGTAGTTGTCGAGGCCGGGCATCGCGCCCGTGGCGACCGCGACCGTGCCGATGGCGACGGCGGCGGAGACCCCGAGCAGGCCGGTGCGCACCGGCGTCACGGCCTTCTTCCGGCGCCGGCGCGAGCCCCCGCGCCGGGAGCCCTTGTCGGGAGCGTGCTCCGGGAACACCGTCGCGTAGTCGTCCTCGGTGGCGAACAGGTACGCGGCGCTCCTCGCGGAGGCCTCGGCGTACTCCGTGGAGCGCAGATACGGGGCGGTGCCCAGGGTGGGCCGCTCGTCGCCCGCGCCGGCCTCAGGCGGGTCATAGCTGTACGAGTACTGCTGGGGGTCGTAGCTGCTCGCGTACGAGCCGTCCCTACCTGTGACCCCCGTGGCGCGGCCCGTGGCGGCGCGGCCGGCGGCGGAGCGTCGGTGGCGTCCCATGTCTTGGCCTTCCTCGTCTTGCGATCAACGTGTCCCATATGATCTTGCTCGGTGATCCAACTCACACGATCGAGTGAGTTTCATATGAGATTCATTGGGTGGGGACGGTACCGCATGGCGTCAGAGGAGGATGTGTCCCGAGAGACATTGGCCGGTTAGGTTGCACCCATGAGCGAGGATGTGCGGCTGGTCGCCTGGGTGCGGGGACGCGTCCAAGGTGTGGGTTTTCGCTGGTTCACGCGGGCCAAGGCCCTCGAGCTCGGCGGCCTGAGTGGTTTTGCTCTCAATTTGGGCGACGGACGGGTGCAGGTGGTCGCCGAAGGCCCCCGGGAGCGGTGCGAAGGGCTGCTCGACTGGCTCGAGGGCGACGACACGCCCGGCCGTGTCGAGGGTGTCACCGAGATCTGGGACACACCGCGCGGGGGGTACGACGGCTTCGCCATCCGCTGAGCCGATTCTGTAAAGAGGCCCCGGTGGCAGTGGGCGGACATGCCCTCGGCAGGTGCCCGGAGCGGAAATTGCCTGGTGGTTGCCAAGAACCGCTTGTCGTGGCAGGCTGCGCACCCAAGAATGATCGCCACGCCCTGAGAGCCCCGCAGGAGTCGCAGCGCCGCCGCTTTCAGGCCGCGCGCCCCCGGGTTGCCCGCCAATACAGGGCGTGATCGTGTTGACCGTCAAACTTTTTGGTGAGACGCTGAAAGCACCCCGCGCACCTTAGCTGTTTGGCATGGATGAACGGCAGCATGAACTCCATAGTGTCAAGCACCGCGGGTGCGATTCCCTCACGACCCACACCGCTTCGGTCGGTCACTCAGTGTGGAGGACCATCCATCATGGCAAAGGCGCTTCTCGGTTACGTCGGCGGCTCCGACCCTCGACTCCTCGCCGAGATGCGACGGCTCCAGCAGCGCGTCCAGGACCTGGAATCCGAGCTCGTACGGATCCAGGCGGAGAACGACGCGCTCGCGGCTGCCGCTTCTCACGACAGGATCATGGAGAGCATCGACGCACACCAGGCGGAGCCTGCGCTCACCTGATCACTGCATCGAACCACGACAGCAGTGGTTGGGCCGCCCGTATCAACCGCTAAGTTGTCAGAGTTTGCAAGGGACGCTTCGGCGTCCCTTCTTTCTTTCCCCCGTGCATCCTTTCACCCTCTTTAACGTTTGGTGTGCCCTGCACGTTCAAGGGTGAAACCGTGGGTTCATGGAGTGGGATACCGGCGGAAGGTAGAGTCCAGCGGCGTGCACCTCAAGGCCCTGACCCTCCGCGGGTTCAAGTCGTTCGCCTCGGCGACCACGCTCCGGTTCGAGCCGGGCATCACGTGCGTCGTGGGACCGAACGGCTCGGGCAAGTCCAATGTGGTGGACGCCCTGAGCTGGGTGATGGGCGAGCAGGGTGCCAAGTCGCTGCGCGGCGGCAAGATGGAGGACGTCATCTTCGCCGGCACCACCGGCCGCCCGCCGCTGGGCCGCGCCGAGGTGTCCCTGACCATCGACAACTCCGACGGCGCCCTGCCCATCGAGTACGCCGAGGTCACCATCACGCGGATCATGTTCCGCAACGGCGGCAGCGAGTACCAGATCAACGGCGACACCTGCCGTCTCCTCGACATCCAGGAACTCCTCTCCGACTCCGGCATCGGCCGCGAGATGCACGTCATCGTCGGCCAGGGCCAGCTCGACTCCGTCCTGCACGCCGACCCGATGGGCCGCAGGGCCTTCATCGAAGAGGCCGCGGGCGTGCTGAAGCACCGCAAGCGCAAGGAGAAGGCCCTGCGCAAGCTGGACGCGATGCAGGCCAACCTCGCGCGCGTGCAGGACCTGACGGACGAACTGCGCAGACAGCTCAAGCCGCTGGGCCGGCAGGCTGCCGTCGCCCGGCGGGCCGCCGTCATCCAGGCCGACCTCCGCGACGCGCGTCTGCGCCTCCTCGCCGACGATCTCGTACGGCTGCGGCAGGCGCTGAAGGCCGAGGTCGCGGACGAGGCCGCGCTCAAGGAACGCAAGGAAGCCGCCGAGCAGGAGCTGAAGAAGGCACTGCAGCGCGAGGCGCTCTTGGAGGACGAGGTACGACAGCTCGCTCCCCGCCTCCAGCGGGCCCAGCAGACCTGGTACGAGCTGTCGCAGCTGGCCGAGCGGGTGCGCGGCACGATCTCGCTGGCCGACGCGCGGGTGAAGAGCGCGACGTCGGCGCCGCCGGAGGAGCGGCGCGGTCGCGACCCCGAGGACATGGAGCGCGAGGCCGCCCGTATCCGTGAGCAGGAGGCCGAGCTCGAGGCGGCGCTGGAGGCGGCCGAGCGGGCTCTGGAGGACACGGTCGCGCACCGGGCCGAGCTGGAGCGCGAACTCACGCAGGAAGAACGGCGTCTGAAGGACGTCGCCCGCGCCATCGCCGACCGCCGCGAGGGCCTCGCCCGGCTCAATGGGCAGGTGGGCGCGGCCCGTTCGCGGGCCGCCTCCGCCCAGGCCGAGATCGACCGCCTGGCCGCGGCCCGGGACGAGGCGCAGGAGCGGGCCGTCGCGGCCCAGGAGGAGTACGAGGCGCTCAAGGCCGAGGTCGACGGCCTCGACGCGGACGACACGGAACTGGCCGAGCAGCACGCGGCGGCCAAGCAGCAACTGGCCGAGGCGGAGGCCGCCCTGACCACCGCCCGCGAGGCGGCCACCGCGGCGGAGCGCAGCCGAGCCGCGACCCAGGCCAGGCATGAAGCGCTGGCGATGGGGTTGCGGCGCAAGGATGGCACGGGCGCGCTGTTGGGGGCGAAGGATCGTCTCTCCGGTCTGCTCGGCCCAGCTGCCGAACTGCTGACGATCACGCCCGGGTACGAGGTCCCCTTGGCGGCCGCCTTCGGCGCGGCGGCGGACGCCCTCGCGGTGACGTCCCCGTCGGCCGCGGCGGACGCGATCCGGTTGCTGCGCAAACAGGACGGCGGCCGGGCGTCACTGCTGTTGGCGGGTGCGCCGGAAGCGCCCCAAACGGGTGCGGGGCTGTATCAATATGCGGCTCCGCCGCAGGACGCGACCAGCCACAGCGAACCCGCAGACACCCAACAACCTCACGCGGCAGATTTCGTCCGCGCGCCTTCCGACCTCATGCCCGCCATCCGCCGTCTCCTCGCGGGCATCGTCGTGGTCGCCACCCTCGAAGACGCAGAAGAGCTCGTCTACAGACGACCGGACCTCACCGCCGTGACCGCCGAAGGCGACCTCCTCGGCGCGCACTTCGCGCACGGCGGTTCTGCCGGCGCGCCCAGCCTGCTGGAGGTACAGGCCTCCGTCGACGAGGCCGCCGCCGAGCTCGAAGAGCTCGCCGTGCGCTGCGAGGAACTCACCGAGGCACAGCACGCGGCCACCGAGCGGCGCAGGGAATGCGCGGCGCTCGTAGAGGAGCTGGGGGAGAGGCGCAGGGCCGCCGACCGGGAGAAGTCGGCCGTGGCGCAGCAGCTGGGCCGGCTCGCCGGGCAGGCCCGGGGCGCGGCGGGCGAGGCGGAGCGCACCGTCGCCGCCGCCGCGCGGGCGCAGGACGCGCTGGACAAGGCCCTCGAAGAGGTCGAGGTCCTCGCCGAACGCCTCGCCGTCGCCGAGGAGATGCCTGTCGAGGAGGAACCGGACACCTCGGTACGGGACCGTCTCGCCGCCGACGGCGCCAACGCCCGTCAGACCGAGATGGAGGCCCGCCTCCAGGTTCGTACCCACGAAGAGCGCGTCAAGGGCCTCGCCGGCCGTGCCGACTCCCTCGACCGCGCCGCCCGAGCGGAACGGGACGCACGCGCGCGTGCCGAGCAGCGTCGGGCGCGCCTCAAGTACGAGGCGTCCGTGGCGGAAGCCGTCGCCTCCGGCGCCCGGCAGCTGCTCGCGCACGTCGAGGTCTCCCTCGCCCGTGCCGAGGAGGAACGCACCGCGGCCGACGCCGCCAAGGCCCGCCGGGAGCAGGAGCTGGCCGCCGCCCGCACCACCGGCCGGGATCTCAAGGCCGAGTTGGACAAGCTCACCGACTCCGTCCACCGCGGCGAGGTGCTCGGCGCCGAGAAGCGCATGCGGATCGAGCAGCTGGAGACCAAGGCGCTGGAGGAGCTGGGCGTGGAGCCGGCCGGGCTCGTGAGCGAGTACGGCCCGCACCAGCTCGTACCGCCCTCACCGCCCGCCGAGGGCGAGGAGCTGCCCGAGGACCCGGAGCATCCCCGCAACCAGCCCAGGCCCTTCCACCGCGCCGAGCAGGAGAAGCGGCTCAAGGCGGCCGAGCGGGCCTACCAGCAGCTCGGCAAGGTCAACCCGCTCGCCCTGGAGGAGTTCGCCGCACTGGAGGAACGCCACAAGTTCCTCAGCGAACAGCTCGAAGACCTGAAGAAGACCCGCGCCGACCTGCTCCAGGTCGTCAAGGAGGTCGACGAGCGCGTCGAGCAGGTCTTCACCGAGGCCTACCGGGACACCGCCCGCGAGTTCGAGGGCGTCTTCAGCCGGCTGTTCCCGGGCGGTGAGGGACGGCTGATCCTGACCGACCCCGACAACATGCTCACCACGGGTGTCGACGTCGAGGCTCGCCCGCCGGGCAAGAAGGTCAAGCGGCTGTCGCTGCTCTCGGGCGGTGAGCGCTCGCTCACCGCCGTGGCGCTGCTGGTGTCGATCTTCAAGGCCCGGCCGAGCCCGTTCTACGTCATGGACGAGGTCGAGGCCGCGCTCGACGACACCAACCTGCAGCGGCTGATCCGCATCATGCAGGAGCTGCAGGAAGCCTCGCAGCTGATCGTGATCACCCACCAGAAGCGGACCATGGAGGTCGCCGACGCGCTGTACGGCGTCTCCATGCAGGGCGATGGTGTGTCGAAGGTCATCAGCCAGCGGCTGCGCTGACCTCAGCCGGTATCTGCGCCGAGCAATCTCTTCAAGAGTTGAACACATTCCCGTCACAGGTGCGCTGAAAAGTCACAGGGGTGACCTCTTGACTTCGAAACTTGAAGGCATAGTCTCGGCAACGTTGTTTTTACCTTCAGGTATTACCTACCGGGAAGGGTCCCCCACCCGGCAGCGCTGCCGGTGGCCCGAGGAGTTGAACGTGACCAGCACAGTGCAGGCACAGAAGTCAGGAGCCAGAACGGCTCGTCCCGAGCACCTCGGGCGCGTCACCTTCATCGCGGCGGCGGCCGCGATGGGCGGTTTCCTGTTCGGCTACGACAGCTCCGTGATCAACGGCGCCGTCGAGGCCATCCGGGACCGCTACGGCATCGGCTCCGCGGCCCTGGCCCAGGTCATCGCCATCGCCCTGATCGGCTGCGCCATCGGCGCCGCGACCGCCGGCCGCATCGCCGACCGGATCGGCCGTATCCGGGTCATGCAGATCGCCGCCGTGCTGTTCACCGTCAGCGCCGTCGGCTCGGCGCTGCCCTTCGCGCTGTGGGACTTCGCCCTCTGGCGCGTGGTCGGCGGCTTCGCCATCGGTATGGCCTCGGTCATCGGCCCCGCCTATATCGCCGAGGTCGCCCCGCCCGCGTACCGCGGCCGCCTCGGTTCCTTCCAGCAGGCCGCGATCGTCATCGGCATCGCCGTCTCGCAGCTGGTCAACTGGGGTCTGCTGAACGGCGCCGACGGCGACCAGCGCGGCAAGCTGATGGGCCTGGAGGCCTGGCAGGTCATGCTCGGTGTGATGGTGATCCCGGCCGTCCTCTACGGCCTGCTCTCCTTCGCCATCCCCGAGTCGCCCCGCTTCCTCATCTCCGTGGGCAGGCATGAGCGCGCCCGCGAGATCCTCGCCGAGGTCGAGGGCGAGCACGGCGACCTGGACGCCCGCGTGAACGAGATCGAGCACGCGATGAAGAGTGAGCACAAGTCCGCCTTCAAGGACCTGCTCGGCGGCGGCTTCTTCTTCAAGCCGGTCGTCTGGATCGGCATCGGCCTCTCGGTCTTCCAGCAGTTCGTCGGCATCAACGTCGCGTTCTACTACTCCTCGACCCTGTGGCAGTCGGTCGGCGTCGACCCGACGGACTCGTTCTTCTACTCCTTCACGACGTCGATCATCAACATCGTCGGCACCGTGATCGCCATGGTCTTCGTGGACCGGATCGGCCGTAGGCCGCTGGCCCTGATCGGCTCGATCGGCATGGTCGTCGGTCTCGCGCTGGAGGCCTGGGCCTTCTCGTACCACCTGGTCGACGGCAAGCTGCCGGCCGCGCAGGGCTGGACCGCCCTGATCGCCGCGCACGTCTTCGTCCTCTTCTTCGCCCTGTCCTGGGGTGTGGTCGTCTGGGTCATGCTCGGCGAGATGTTCCCGAACAAGATCCGCGCCGCCGCCCTGGGCGTGGCCGCCTCCGCGCAGTGGATCGCCAACTGGGCCATCACCGCCAGCTTCCCGTCCCTGTCCGACTGGAACCTCTCCGCGACCTATGTGATCTACACGGTCTTCGCGGCGCTGTCCGTCCCGTTCGTCCTGAAGTTCGTGAAGGAGACGAAGGGCAAGGCGCTGGAGGAGATGGGCTGAGCAGCCCCGCACACTCGGGGAGAAGGGCCAAGTCCCCGCTGCCCCTCTCCTCGTACCGTCCGCCGCCCCGCCCGGTCACCTTTCCGGGCGGGGCGGCGGTGTCATGTCTCACCAGATGAGGACGCCACCACCGATCTCCAGGGCTTTGCGGATGCTCTCCTCGATGATCCGCAGCCGGGTATCGATCTGGTGCCGGTGCTCCTCGACGGTCCGCGGCCGCTCGGTGCCGTGGGCGAGCTCGTCGAGACGGGAGCGCAGCAGGGCGACCTCGCGCCGGAACTCCGGCACGTCCCCGGCCTCGACGTAGAGGTCGTCGTCCGCCAGGGCCGGCAGGAAGCGGGCACCCAGCGAGCGTACGAACTCCGACCCCCACACCGTCGTACGCCAGGACTCGAACCCACCGGACTGGTACACGTCGTCCGGCACGTCGAGTATCCGCATCTCGCCGTCCGGCTCCCGGACGAACACTTCCACCAGCAGACTCATGGCCGCAGTGGACCACCGCCGGGCCCTGCCCGACCACCGGTTATCGCCCCGGCTCGGCCCCGAGCGCCGGAAGCACCCCCTCCGCGAACAGACGCAGACTCCGCCACCCCTCCTCCACCGGCATCCCGCCGGCCAGCGGATGCAGCACGGGGCTGTCGAGCCCCTGCGCCACGCACTCGTCGGGGGTGAGGATCCGGTACACGCCCTCCGCGCGCAGCTCGTCCACGCTCGTGGCCGCCGACTTCACCGCCGAGCGGATGTCGCCGGACTGCCAGGAGGCGTACGTCCGCGCCTCGTGCAGGAAGTGCTCGCCGTACTCGGCCCACGCCCGGTCGGGATCCTCGGCGAGGTGCAGCAGCGGCGTCTCGGCGGCGGGCATCATGGTCCAGCCCTCGGTGCCGTACTCGACGAGCCGCTCCTTGTAGTACGCCTCCAGCTCCGGCAGATGCGCGCTCGGGAAGAAGGGGAGCCCGAGTCGGGCCGCGCGCCGGGCGGCGGCCTTCGAGGAGCCGCCGACCAGGAGCAGGGGGTGCGGCTCGGTGAAGGGACGCGGGGTGACCCGTACCGTACGGCCCCGGTACTCGAACTCCTCCCCGGTCCACGCCTTGAGCACCGTCTCGAGGAGCTCGTCCTGGAGCCTGCCGCGCCGCTTCCAGTCCACGTCGAACTGTGCGTACTCCTCGGGCCGGTACCCGATCCCGGCGACGGTCACCAGCCGGCCGCCGCTCAGCAGATCCAGTACGGCGATGTCCTCGGCCAGCCGCAGCGGGTCGTGCAGCGGGCCGATCACCGCCGAGACGGTGACCGCGATGCGCCGGGTGGCGCCGAAGACCGCCCCCGCGAAGGCGAACGGCGACGGCAGCCAGTTGTTGTCGGCGCCGTGGTGCTCCTCCGTCTGGACCGTGGTGATCCCGTGCTCGTCGGCGTACGCGGCCATCTCCAGGGCGGCCCGGTAGCGGGCGGCGAGCGAGGCGGGGGTGGCGCCGGGTTCGACGAGGTTGAAACGTACGACGGAGACGGGCATGGGGGTCTCCCTTCACCGGACGGGTGTGCAGGGGGACGTTAGCTGACGGTGTGTCAGACATCCAGAGGGGTGTCGCAGGACTCCATGACTGATACTGGACCCGTTATGGAAACCGTCATCCTTGCTGTAGTCATCGCCGTGGTCGTGCTCGGCGCGCTCGGCGGGCTCGTCATCGGCAGCCGACGGAAGAAGTCGCTGCCCCCGCCGCCGCCCGCCGCGCCCGACATCACCGCCCCTCCGGCCGAGCCGCATGTCGGCGACGAGGCCGAGACACCCCGCGACGAACCGCGCCGGACGATAGAGGAGGTGGATCTTCCCGACGGCTCGGCGCCGGTCGCCGTCGAGGAGCCGCCCGTCCTCGAGATCCCCGAGCTCGAGGTCCCCGAGCCGACGGCCGGACGCCTGGTCCGTCTGCGCGCCCGCCTCTCCCGCTCCCAGAACGCGCTCGGCAAGGGGCTGCTCACGCTCCTGTCGCGCGAGCACCTCGACGACGAGACCTGGGAGGAGATCGAGGACACGCTGCTCACCGCCGACGTCGGCGTGGCCCCCACCCAGGAGCTGGTCGAGAGCCTGCGCGCGCGGGTGAAGGTGCTCGGCACCCGCACCCCCGCCGAGCTGCGCGGCCTGCTGCGCGAGGAACTCCTCAAGCTGGTCGGCACCGACTTCGACCGCACGGTCAGGACCGAGCCCGAGACCAGCAAGCCCGGCATCGTGATGGTCGTCGGTGTCAACGGCACCGGCAAGACCACCACCACCGGCAAGCTGGCCCGCGTCCTGGTCGCCGACGGCCGCAGCGTCGTCCTCGGCGCCGCCGACACCTTCCGTGCCGCCGCCGCCGACCAGCTCCAGACCTGGGGCGAGCGGGTCGGCGCCCACACCGTGCGCGGGCCGGAGGGCGGCGACCCCGCCTCCGTCGCCTTCGACGCGGTGAAGGAGGGCAAGGAGATGGGCTGCGACGTCGTCCTCATCGACACCGCCGGGCGCCTGCACACCAAGACCGGGCTCATGGACGAGCTCGGCAAGGTCAAGCGCGTCGTCGAGAAGCACGCCCCGCTGGACGAGATCCTCCTCGTCCTCGACGCGACGACCGGGCAGAACGGCCTGGTGCAGGCCCGGGTGTTCGCCGAGGTCGTCGACATCACCGGCATCGTGCTCACCAAGCTGGACGGTACGGCGAAGGGCGGCATCGTGGTCGCGGTCCAGCGCGAGCTGGGCGTGCCGGTCAAGCTGGTGGGTCTCGGCGAGGGCGCCGACGACCTGGCGCCGTTCGAGCCGGAGGCGTTCGTTGACGCCCTTATCGGAGAGTGACCCCCCACCTACCAGAGTCGGTATGTGGTCTGTGGCCGAAGAAGCGCCCGTTTCCCAAGGTGCAGTTGGGAGGCGGGCGCTTCGCTGTGTACGTCTGCGCGGATACGACTACGCCCGCGACCGATGCGCCACATAAGCCAGCGTCCCCAGCAGCAGCCGTGCCGCCGGCGGTTTCGTGGCCGAGTCCAGGGCGGGCGGCCGCAGCCAGCGCACCGGGCCCAGGCCGCCCCGGTCGGACGGCGGGGCCGTGATGTAGGTGCCGGGGCCCAGGCCCCGCAGGTCCAGGGAGGTCGGGTCGTCCCAGCCCATGCGGTACAGCAGCTCGGGGAGTTCGGCGGCGGCTCCGGGGGCGACGAAGAACTGGGCGCGGCCCTCGGGGGTCGCGGTGACCGGCCCGACGGGCAGGCCCATACGCTCCAGACGGACCAGGGCGCGGCGGCCGGCGGGCTCGGCCACCTCAATGACGTCGAACGCCCGGCCGACCGCGAGCATCACCGACGCCCCGGGGAACTCGCCCCAGGCCTTGGTCACTTCGTCGAGCGTGGCGCCCGCCTGGACCTGGGGCGCGAACTCCAGGGGGTGCGCCCCCGGTGCGCCGCAGTCCGCCCGGCCGCAGGAACAGGCGCCCGCCGCGGCCCGGGCTCCCGGAACCGCGTCCCAGCCCCAGAGCCCCGTGAACTCGGCGACGGCGGTGCACTCCGAGGAGCGGCCGCGCCGACGCGAGCCGGAGCGGATCTCCCGGATGCCGCCGATCGTGAAGCCCATGCCCCCTCCAACGGGTCCGACGCGTCGGTGGTTACGACGCGGATGCGGATCGTGACCCTGTGTTCCGGATGCATCGGCCCCGCGTTGTCCGGGCGGCGCTCGAAGTGCCCCGGGTGGTGAACTCGGCGGCGCACGCCCCTGAGTGCATCGCTCCGCCTACTCCGGGTTGGTCTATGTCAAGTGAATCGCGCCGAGGCGACACTGAGTTCATTCGAAGGGGTGGCGAATGGTGGCGTTTCCGGGATCGCCATGGCTGGACCAGTGATCGTAGGATTACTGTAAGTGCACGAGTCCTGGGGGCACATGCACTCGTGGGTATGCCGGAGGCAAGTAGGTATCCCGTTCGAAGGGTGAGAACCGGCGGACGGGCGGCTGTATTTACCGGCATTCTGATAGGGCTTGGCGCACTCGGCGACAAGTGGTCTCAGGGATGGGGGCGTTCCAGTGAGCGGCAACGGCGGAAGCGGGACGACCGCGACCAGCACGGACAAGCGCCCCAACGAGCTGCTCACGTCCTGGTTCGTGCGCAGCGGCTGGTCGAAGGGCGAACTCGCCCGCCAAGTCAACCGCAGGGCGCGCCAGTTGGGCGCCAATCACATCTCCACGGACACCTCCCGGGTGCGCCGCTGGCTGGACGGCGAGAACCCCCGCGAGCCGATCCCCAGGATCCTGTCCGAGCTGTTCTCCGAGCGCTTCGGCTGTGTGGTCTCCGTCGAGGACCTCGGCCTGCGAGCGGCCCGGCAGTCACCCTCCGTGTCCGGCGTCGACCTGCCCTGGACGGGCCCGCAGACGGTGGCCCTGCTCAGCGAGTTCTCGCGCAGCGACCTGATGCTGGCGCGGCGCGGCTTCCTCGGGACCTCGCTGGCCCTGTCCGCGGGCCCGTCCCTCATCGAGCCCATGCAGCGCTGGCTGGTGCCCACGCCCCAGGGGCCGCAGTCGGAGCCGGAGCCGCCGGCCGCGCCCCGCCGGCCCGGCCGGCTCTCCAAGCCCGAGCTGGACCTCCTGGAGTCCACGACGGTGATGTTCCGGCAGTGGGACGCCCAGTGCGGCGGAGGCCTGCGCCGCAAGGCGGTCGTCGGCCAGCTCCACGAGGTGACGGACCTCCTCCAGGAGCCCCAGCCCGAGGCCACCACCAGGAAGCTGTTCAAGGTCGCAGGGGAGCTGGCGGAGCTGGCCGGGTGGATGTCGTACGACGTCGGGCTCCAGCCGACCGCCCAGAAGTACTTCGTCCTCGCCCTGCACGCGGCCAAGGAAGCCGGCGACAAGCCGCTCGGCTCGTACATCCTCTCCAGCATGAGCCGCCAGATGATCCACCTCGGCCGGCCGGACGACGCGCTGGAACTGATCCACCTCGCGCAGTACGGCAGCCGGGACTGCGCGAGCCCCCGCACCCAGTCGATGCTGTATGCGATGGAGGCCCGCGCCTACGCCAACATGGGGCAGCCCGGCAAGTGCAAGCGGGCGGTCCGGATGGCCGAGGACACCTTCGCCGACGCGGACGAGTGGGACGAGCCGGACCCCGACTGGATCCGCTTCTTCTCCGAGGCCGAGCTGCACGGCGAGAACTCCCACTCCTACCGCGACCTCGCCTATGTCGCGGGCCGCAGCCCCACCTACGCGTCCCTCGCCGAGCCCGTGATGCAGCGGGCCGTCGAGCTGTTCTCCCGGGACGCCGAGCACCAGCGCTCGTATGCACTGAACCTGATCGGCATGGCCACGGTGCACCTGCTCCAGCGTGAGCCCGAGCGCAGCGCCGTGCTGGCCGAGCAGGCCATGCACATCGCCAAGAAGGTCCGCTCCGAGCGCGTGAACACTCGTATCCGAAAGACGGTCGACACGGCCGTACGCGATTTCGGGGACCTCGCCGAGGTCGTGGACCTCACCGAGAAGCTCGCCGTCGAGCTCCCCGAGACCGCCGAGGCGGTCTGAAATCCCCTGACCCCGGCCGCGGCCGGCCCTCCCGAACTGCCCGACTCGGCTCCCCCCATGCCAGGTCATCGGAAGGCCGCCCGTGGCCGGTTTTTTCCTTCTGTGAAGGTTGCGCCACGATAACGATGAACGCACCCGACATCCGGCAGTTCATCGAGGCGTAACACGCAGGGCGCCTTCGTCACGGCGGCGAAACAACGAGGGGCTTCCAACGAAACCGCGCTGCGCCAATCTCATGGCGCATAACCGGCCCACCCCTCATGACCGCTTCAGGCTTCGCCCGCACGGGGCCGTACCAACGACGAGGAGACGCCGATGGCACCAGCCATCACGCTTGCCGCGGAGGCACCCAAGCTGTCCTCCGCGAACACAGGCTTCATGCTCATTGCATCCGCTCTGGTACTGATCATGACGCCGGGCCTCGCCTTCTTCTACGGAGGCATGGTCCGCGTCAAGAGCACCCTCAACATGCTGATGATGAGCTTCATCAGCATCGGAATCGTCACCATTCTGTGGGTGCTCTACGGCTTCTCCCTCGCCTTCGGTACGAACAACAGCCTCATCGGCTGGGACTCCGACTGGTTCGGCCTCCGCAAGATCGGTCTCACGGAGCTGTGGCCCGGCTACACCATCCCGATCTTCGTCTTCATGGTCTTCCAGATGATGTTCGCCATCATCACTCCGGCCCTGATAAGCGGCGCCCTCGCGGACCGCGTCAAGTTCTCGGCCTGGGCGCTGTTCGTCGCCCTGTGGCTGACGGTCGTCTACGTCCCGGTCGCCCACTGGGTCTGGGGCTCTGACGGCTGGGCCTTCAAGCTGGGCGTGATCGACTTCGCCGGTGGTACCGCGGTCCACATCAACGCCGGTGCGGGCGCCCTCGGCGTCATCCTGGTCATCGGCAAGCGCGTCGGCTTCAAGAAGGACCCGATGCGCCCGCACAGCCTCCCGCTGGTGATGCTCGGTGCCGGTCTGCTGTGGTTCGGCTGGTTCGGCTTCAACGCCGGTTCGTGGCTCGGCAACGACGACGGCGTCGGCGCGCTGATGTTCGTCAACACGCAGGTCGCCACCGCCGCCGCCATGCTGGCCTGGCTCGCCTACGAGAAGATCCGCCACGGCGCGTTCACCACGCTGGGCGCCGCCTCCGGTGCGGTCGCCGGTCTGGTCGCGATCACCCCGTCCGGTGGTGCGGTCTCCCCGCTCGGCGCGATCGCCGTCGGCGCCATCGCCGGTGTCGCCTGCGCCGCGGCCGTGGGCCTGAAGTACAAGTTCGGCTACGACGACTCTCTCGACGTCGTCGGCGTCCACATGGTCGGCGGCATCATCGGCTCCCTGCTCATCGGCTTCTTCGCCACCGGCAAGGGCCAGTCGACCGCGACGGGCGTCTTCTACGGCGACCACTCCTTCACCCAGCTGTGGAAGCAGTTCGCCGGTGTCGGCGCGGTCCTCGCCTACTCCCTGATCGCCTCCGCGATCCTCGCCTTCCTCCTCGACAAGACCATCGGGATGCGGGTCACCGAGGACGAGGAGATCTCCGGTATCGACCAGGCGGAGCACGCCGAGACCGCATACGACTTCAGCGGCGCGGGTGGCGGCATCGCCGGATCCGCCGCCTCGGTCCTGGCCGCCACGGAGAGCAAGAAGGTTGACGCATGAAGCTCATCACCGCCGTCGTGAAGCCCCACCGGCTCGACGAGATCAAGGAGGCCCTGCAGGCCTTCGGAGTCCACGGCCTGACGGTCACCGAGGCGAGCGGCTACGGTCGTCAGCGGGGCCACACCGAGGTCTACCGCGGTGCCGAGTACACCGTCGACCTGGTCCCCAAGATCCGTATCGAGGTCCTGGCCGAGGACGACGATGCCGAGCAGCTGATCGACGTCATCGTCAAGGCGGCCCGAACCGGCAAGATCGGTGACGGCAAGGTCTGGTCCCTGCCGGTCGAGACGGCCGTACGGGTCCGGACCGGCGAGCGCGGCCCGGACGCGCTCTAAAGGAAGAAGAAGGACAGGAGCTGCTGGGTGTCGAGCACGGACGTGCACAAGGAAACGGAAGACTCGGGACCCAGCGGCTACGCGGCGGCCCGGCTGCACCTCCTCACCGAGGGGGCGCGGTCCGGGCCGCCGCGCCGTACCGCCCTGTCGGAGCTGACGGACGACTGGCTGACGGGGCTGTTCGCCGCGGGCGCCGAGGGACTGCGCGGGGTCTCCCTGGTCGCCGTGGGCGGCTACGGCCGCGGTGAGCTCTCGCCACGCAGCGACCTGGACCTGCTCCTCCTCCACGACGGCAGCGACCCCAAGGCGGTCGCCGCCCTGGCCGACCGCATCTGGTACCCCGTGTGGGACCTCGGCCTGGCCCTCGACCACTCGGTGCGCACCCCCGCCGAGGCCCGCAAGACGGCCGCGGAGGACCTGAAGGTCCAGCTCGGTCTGCTGGACGCCCGCCACATCGCCGGCGACCTGGGCATGACGGCCGGTCTGCGGACGGCCGTCCTCGCCGACTGGCGCAACCAGGCGCCGAAACGTCTCCCCGAACTCCAGGAACTCTGCGCCGAGCGCGCCGAACGCCAGGGCGAGCTGCAGTACCTGCTGGAGCCGGACCTGAAGGAGGCCCGCGGCGGTCTGCGTGACGCCACCACCCTGCGCGCCGTAGCCGCCTCCTGGCTGGCCGACGCCCCGCGCGAGGGCCTCGACGACGCCCGGCGCCGGCTGCTCGACGTACGCGACGCCCTGCACCTGACGACCGGGCGGGCGACCGACCGGCTCGCGCTCCAGGAGCAGGACCAGGTGGCCGTCGAGCTCGGACTGCTGGACGCCGACACCCTCCTGCGCCAGGTCTACGAAGCCGCACGCGTCATCTCGTACGCCAGTGACGTCACCTGGCGCGAAGTGGCGCGCGTGCTGCGGTCGCGTGCCGTACGGCCGCGGCTGCGCGCCATGCTCGGCGGCGGCAAGCCCGTGCCCGAGCGCTCTCCGCTGGCCGAGGGCGTGGTCGAGCAGGACGGCGAGGTGGTGCTCGCCCGGGCCGCGCGCCCCGAGCGCGACCCCGTGCTGCCGCTGCGCGCCGCGGCCGCCGCCGCGCAGGCCGGCCTCCCGCTCTCCCTGCACGCCGTACGGCGTATGGCGGCGACCGTGCGCCCCCTGCCCACGCCCTGGCCCGCCGAGGCCCGCGAACAGCTGGTCACCCTGCTCGGCTCCGGGCACCCCACCACCGACGTCTGGGAGGCGCTGGAGGCGGAAGGCCTGATCACGAGGCTGCTTCCGGACTGGGAGCGGGTGCGCTGCCGCCCGCAGCGCAACGCCGTCCACATCTGGACCGTCGACCGGCACCTGATCGAGACGGCCGTACGCGCCTCCGAGTTCACCCGCCGCGTCCACCGTCCCGACCTGCTCCTGGTCGCCGCGCTGCTGCACGACATCGGCAAGGGCTGGCCCGGCGACCACTCGGTGGCCGGCGAGATCATCGCCAAGGACGTGGCCGCCCGGATCGGCTTCGACCGCGACGACGTGGCCGTGCTCTCCACGCTCGTACGCCACCATCTGCTGCTGGTCGAGACGGCCACCCGCCGCGACCTGGAGGACCCGGCCACGGTCCGCTCGGTCGCCGAGGCGGTCGGCTCGCAGTCCACCCTGGAGCTGCTGCACGCGCTGACCGAGGCGGACGCCCTGGCCACCGGACCGGCCGCCTGGTCGTCCTGGCGCGGCTCGCTCGTCGCCGACCTGGTCAAGCGGGTCGCCGCCGTCCTCGCCGGGGACGTACCCGAAGAGCCCGAGGCCGCCGCGCCCACCGCCGAGCAGGAGCGGCTCGCCATCGAGGCGGTCGCCACCGGCAGCCCGGTGCTGTCCCTGCGCGCCCAGACCGAGCCGCCGGCGGAGGAACAGCCCTCCGGCGACCCGGAGCCGCTCGGCGTCGAACTGCTCATCGCCGTGCCGGACCAGGAGGCCGTGCTGCCCGCGGTGGCCGGTGTCCTCGCCATGCACCGGCTGACCGTGCGCACCGCCGAGCTGCGCACCCTGGACCTGCCGGACGGCGTCGAGGGCTCGGTCCTGCTGCTGAACTGGCGGGTCGCCGCCGAGTACGGCTCGCTGCCCCAGGCGGCCCGGCTGCGGGCGGATCTCGTACGGGCGCTGGACGGGTCCCTGGACATCGCCGGGCGCCTCGCCGAGCGCGACGCCGCGTATCCGCGCCGCCGGGGAGTCGTGGCGCCGCCGGCGAGGGTGACGGTCGCCTCGGCCGCCTCCCGGCTGGCCACCGTGATCGAGGTGCGGGCGCAGGACGCCCCCGGCCTGCTGTTCCGCATCGGGCGGGCCCTGGAGGACGCGAACGTACGGGTCCGCAGTGCGCATGTCTCCACGCTGGGCGCGAACGCCGTGGACGCCTTCTACGTGACCGGTCCGGAGGGCGCGCCCCTGCCGGGCGAGGAGGCGTCCGCCGTGGCCCGGAAGCTGGAGGAGACGCTGCGGGGGTGAGGCGGATGACGCAAAGGCGTCCCAGGCGCTGATCGGGGCCCGTCTGCCCGGGTGCGGGCCCGGGTGCCGGCGTCATTCCGTCCCTTGGGCGCAGGCGCCGTCCCTTGGGCGCAGGCGTCGAGACCGCCCGGTCCGGCCGACGCCGAGGGCCGCCCTCACCTGCGCAGGCTGCCCGTCCCGTCCGTCGTATGCACCGGGCGGGGACGATTGTCTTGCGCGGCCGGATACCCTGGAAGACGCTCATACTGCCACCGACCCCGAGGACCGACGCCGCCGTGTTCGATACTCTCTCCGATCGCCTCTCAGCGACTTTCAAGAACCTGCGCGGCAAGGGACGGCTCTCCGAGGCGGACATCGACGCCACCGCGCGCGAGATCCGTATCGCGCTGCTCGAGGCGGACGTGGCCCTGCCCGTCGTCCGCGCGTTCATCAAGAACGTCAAGGAGCGCGCCCTCGGCCCCGAGGTCTCCGGCACGCAGTACCCCGCCCAGCGGGTCCTGGACATCGTCAACGACGAGCTGGTCACCGTCCTGGGCGGCCAGACCCGCCGCCTGCGGTTCGCCAAGCAGCCGCCGACCGTGATCATGCTCGCGGGTCTGCAGGGTGCCGGTAAGACCACCCTCGCGGGCAAGCTGGCCAAGCACCTCAAGGAAGAGGGCCACTCGCCGCTCCTGGTCGCCGCCGACCTCCAGCGCCCGAACGCGGTCACCCAGCTGAGCGTCGTCGCCGAGCGGGCCGGCGTGGCCGTCTTCGCCCCCGAACCGGGCAACGGCGTGGGTGACCCGGTCCAGGTCGCCAAGGACTCGATCCAGCACGCGAAGACCAAGGTCCACGACATCGTCATCGTGGACACCGCCGGCCGCCTGGGCATCGACCAGGAGATGATGCAGCAGGCCGCCGACATCCGTGACGCGATCTCGCCGGACGAGATCCTCTTCGTCGTCGACGCGATGATCGGTCAGGACGCCGTCAACACGGCGGAGGCCTTCCGCGACGGCGTCGGCTTCGACGGCGTGGTCCTGTCCAAGCTGGACGGTGACGCCCGCGGTGGTGCGGCCCTGTCCATCGCCTCGGTCACCGGCAAGCCGATCATGTTCGCCTCGAACGGCGAGAAGCTGGACGACTTCGACGTCTTCCACCCGGACCGGATGGCCTCCCGCATCCTCGACCTGGGTGACCTGGCCACCCTGTTCGAGAAGGCGCAGAAGGAGTTCAGCGAGGAAGAGGCCGCCAAGATGGCCTCCAAGCTGGCCTCCAAGAAGGGCCAGGACTTCACCCTTGACGACTTCCTGGCCCAGATGGAGCAGGTCAGGAAGATGGGCAGCATCTCCAAGCTGCTCGGCATGATGCCCGGCATGGGCCAGATCAAGGAGCAGATCAACAACATCGACGAGCGGGACGTCGACCGCACGGCCGCCATCATCAAGTCGATGACGCCGGCCGAGCGCCAGGAGCCGACGATCATCAACGGCTCGCGCCGCGCCCGTATCGCCAAGGGTTCCGGCGTCGAGGTCAGCGCGGTCAAGAACCTGGTCGAGCGGTTCTTCGAGGCCCGCAAGATGATGTCCCGCATGGCCCAGGGCGGCGGCATGCCGGGTATGCCCGGGATGCCGGGCATGGGCGGCGGCGCCGGCCGCGCCAAGAAGCAGCCGAAGAAGGCCAAGGGCAAGCAGCGCTCCGGCAACCCGATGAAGCGCAAGCAGCAGGAGCAGGAGGAGGCCGCACGCCGGGCCGCCGCCGCTCAGGGCGGTGGCGCCTTCGGCGTGCCGGGTCAGCAGGCGCCGCAGGACTTCGAGCTCCCGGACGAGTTCAAGAAGTTCATGGGCTGAGTTCACCCGGTGCGCGTGCCAGGGGTGGGGTGTTGTCGTAACGTCCGCTTATGACCAACCCCGCCCCGCCGCGCAAGTCGCCCGACCAGCCCTGGCGTACCGAGGGCACTCCCGAGCAGCCGCCCAAGCCGCCGGACGGGCGGAGGATGCGCGGCGGCTGGTGGAGCCTGATCCTGACCGCGCTGGTCGTGTACCTGATCGCGAATCTGATCCTCTCGTTCTTCAACGAGGGCAACGAGCCGACGATTTCGTACACCGAGTTCAGCAAGCAGGTCGACGCGGGCAACGTCAGCAAGATCTACGCCAAGGGCAATGCGATCCAGGGCCAGCTCAAGAAGGAGCAGAAGAGCCCGCACGGCGGCGGCAAGTACACCAAGTTCAGCACCGAGCGGCCGACGTTCGCGAGCGACAAGATCTGGGACGACCTGACGAAGCACAACGTCACCGTCACGGCGGAACCGGTCGTCCAGCACCGCAGCTTTCTGGCCAATCTGCTGATCTCGCTGGCCCCGATGCTGCTGCTGATCGCCGTGTGGGTGTTCGTCGCGCGGCGGATGAGCGCGGGGCTGGGCGGCGCGGGCGGGATGCTCGGCCGCAAGACGCCGCCCAAGCCGGTCGAACTGCAGCCGGGCGCCCAGCGCACGACCTTCGAGGACGTGGCGGGCATCGACGAGGTCGAGGGCGAGCTCAACGACGTCGTCGACTTCCTGAAGAACCCGGACGCCTACCGCAGGATGGGCGCGAAGATGCCCCGGGGCGTGCTGCTCGCCGGCCCACCCGGCACCGGCAAGACCCTCCTCGCGCGTGCCGTCGCCGGTGAGGCCGGCGTGCCGTTCTTCTCGGCGTCCGCCTCCGAGTTCATCGAGATGATCGTCGGCGTCGGCGCCTCACGCGTGCGTGAACTGTTCGCGGAGGCCCGCAAGGTGGCGCCGTCGATCATCTTCATCGACGAGATCGACACCATCGGGCGGGCCCGCGGCGGCGGCTCCGGCATGGGCGGCCACGACGAACGCGAACAGACGCTGAACCAGATCCTCACCGAGATGGACGGCTTCTCCGGCTCCGAGGGCGTCATCGTCATCGCCGCCACCAACCGCGCCGACGTCCTGGACCCGGCCCTGACCCGCCCCGGCCGCTTCGACCGGGTGGTCATGGTCTCGCCCCCGGACCGCGGCGGCCGCGAGGCCATCCTGCGGATCCACACCCGCGAGATCCCGCTCTCGAACGACGTCGACCTCGGCCAGGTCGCCCGTACCACCCCGGGCATGACCGGCGCCGAACTGGCCAACCTCGCCAACGAGGCGGCCCTGCTCGCCGTCAAGCGCAAACAGGAGCGGGTGACCCAGACCGACCTCTCCGAGGCTCTGGAGAAGGTCCAACTGGGCGCCGAACGGCCGCTGGTGATGCCCGAGGAGGAGCGCCGCCGCACCGCCTATCACGAGAGCGGCCACGCCCTGCTCGGCATGCTCCAGCCCGGCGCCGACCCCGTCCGCAAGATCACCATCGTCCCGCGCGGCCGCGCCCTCGGCGTCACGCTCTCCACCCCGGAGTCCGACAAGTACGCGTACACCGAGGAGTACCTGCGCGGCCGGATCATCGGCGCGCTCGGCGGCATGGCGGCGGAACAGGTCGTCTACGGGGTCGTCACCACCGGCGCGGAGAACGACCTGGAGCAGGTCACCGGCATCGCGCGCGGCATGGTCGCCCGCTGGGGCATGAGCGAGCGCGTCGGCCGCCTCTCCGCCCTCCCCAACGACGCCCAGCAGGCCTACGGCCTCGCGGCGGCCCCGCAAACCCTCGATGTGATCGACGGCGAGATGCGCCGGATCGTCGACGAGTGCTACGAGGAGGCGTGCCGCAAGCTGACCGACCACCGCGGCCAACTGGACGCCCTCGCCCGGGCCCTGCTGGAGAGGGAGACACTGGAGGAGGCGGACGCGTACCGGATCGCGGGGATCACTCGGTTGGCGAAGGTCGACGGCGTCTGACCTGTACGGGGGCACCTCCTCTGGCGGAGCGCGTGCCGGGCCCCGCGAGGCCGAGCTGATCCGCCGGACAGCACGCCTAAGGCGTACGGGCGATCAGGTACCGGAACACGTTCGGCATCCACACCGTCCCGTCCCGGCGCCGATACGGGTGCAGGGCCTCCGCCAGCTCCTTGTCCACCTGCGCCTGGTCGGTCGCGGAGATCGCCGCGTCGAACAGGCCCGTCGACAGCAGGCCCCGTACGGCGCTGTCGATGCTCGCGTACCCGAACGGGCAGGCGACCCGCCCGGAGCCGTCGGGCTTCAGACCCGCCCGCTGGGCGACCTCCTCCAGGTCGTCGCGAAGGGCGGGGCGCCAACTGCCCGTGCTGCGCAGCGGATCCGCCAGCCTGGTGGCCACCCGCAGCACGGACGACGTGGTGCAACGTTCCGGCGGACCCCAGCCGGCGAGCACCACGGGCGCCCCGTGCCCGGCGAGCGGTGTCGCTGCCTGCAGCAGCCCGCCGAGCCCCTCCGAGTCGCCCGCCAGACACCCGATCGGCTCGAAAGCCGTCACCAGGGTGAACGCGGGCGTCTCCGCGTCGCCCGCGGCCACGACGTCTTCGGGCGAGCCGTCGACGACACGGGTACCTGCACGCGCGCGCGTGCCCCACGCGTCCGGGAGCAGCCGCTCCCGCGCGAGAGCCAGCCGTTCGGGGGAGGAGTGGTCGACACCGGTGACCGCGGCGCCTCTGGAGGCCGCCATCAAGAGGGCGAGCCCGCTGCCGCAGCCGAGGCCCAACAACCGTGTGCCGGGGCCCACTTCCAGTCGCTCGTAGACGGCCTCGTAGAGCGGGACCAGCATCCGCTCCTGGATCTCGGACCAGTCACGCGCGCGTGCACACAGGTCCACACGGGGCGCCTGGCCCGTAGGGGACGGGTGCTGCCGCACGAGCGTAGGTGTCATGTAAAGCGCCCCAATCCGCCGAGAGTTGCCCCTGTACCCGATTCCTTGGCCCCCGTGACGTGCGCTCGCACTCCCCCCGTATGCCAGATAACTCCGCACTCGACCGCTCGTCCAGGGGTAGCGGGGTCCTGCTTGTGGGTTGCATATGCGGGCGAAAAGAATTCACATCCCGGCAACGTGGGCCCCTACCATCGCGCCCATGGCAAAGGCTCCCGTTCTCACCCCGCGCGCGGACGACTTCCCGCGCTGGTACCAGGATCTGATCACCAAGGCCGAGCTGGCCGACAACGGGCCGGTGCGCGGCACCATGGTGATCCGACCGTACGGGTACGGGCTGTGGGAGCGGATGCAGGCCGAGATGGACGCCCGGATCAAGGAGACGGGCACCCAGAACGCGTACTTCCCGCTGCTGATCCCGCAGTCGTACTTCGCCAGGGAGGCCGACCACGTCGAGGGCTTCGCCCCCGAACTGGCCGTGGTCACCCACGGCGGCGGCAAGGAACTGGAGGAGCCCGCGGTCGTCCGCCCCACCTCCGAGATGATCATCAACGACTACTTCTCGAAGTGGGTGCAGAGCTACCGCGACCTGCCCCTGCGGATCAACCAGTGGGCCAACGTGGTCCGTTGGGAGCTTCGGCCCCGTCTCTTCCTCCGCACGACCGAGTTCCTGTGGCAGGAGGGCCACACCGCGCACGCCACCTACGAGGAGGCGCGCGACTTCGCCGCGCACATCCAGGAGCACGTCTACGGGGACTTCCTGCGGAACGTGCTCGCGATGGACTTCGTCTCCGGCCGCAAGACGGTCAAGGAGCGTTTCGCCGGCGCCGTCAACACCCTCACGCTCGAAAGCATGATGGGCGACGGCAAGGCCCTCCAGATGGTCACCAGCCACGAGCTGGGCCAGAACTTCGCCAGGGCCTTCAACACCCGGTACCTGTCCAGGGAAGGCAGGCAGGAACTCGTCTGGCAGACCTCCTGGGGCTCGACCACCCGCATGATCGGCGCCCTGGTGATGACTCACGGAGATGACAACGGCCTCAGGGTCCCGCCGCGGCTGGCGCAGATCCAGGTGGTCGTCCTCGCGATCAAGGGCGAGGAGGCGGTTTTGGCCAAGGTCCGTGAGATCGGTGACCGGTTGCGGGCGGCGGGTCTTCGCGTCCACGTCGACGACCGCACCGACACCCCCTTCGGGCGCCGCGCCGTCGACTGGGAGCTGAAGGGCGTGCCCGTACGCATCGAGGTCGGCCCCCGTGACCTGGAGAACGGCACGGCGATGGTGGCCCGCCGCATCCCCGGCGGCAAGGAGCCGATGCCGGTCGACTCCCTCGCGCGGCTCCTCCCGGCGATCCTGGAGGAGGACCAGGCGCTCCTGCTCGCCCGGTCCCGCGAGCGCCGTGAGTCCCGTACGGCCGACGTGTCGACGATCGAGGAAGCCGTCGAGGCGGTCGCCGCCGGCGGCTGGGCGCGCATTCCCTGGGCGGATCTCGGCGAAGAAGGCGAGGCCGGACTGGCCGAGCACGCGGTGACCGTACGGTGTCTGGTCGCTGCGGACGGGTCGGTTCCGGACGCCGACGACGCGCCCGGTAACGTCGCGGTCGTCGCGCGCGCTTACTGATACAGGGCCGTTCCGCCGCCAGAGCGACCGAAACGCCCCTTGCGCACCTGCGGATCACACCCGCACCGGCGCGTGGACACCGTCTACGCGCCGGTGCGTAGAGCGGACTACGTACCGGCTTGGGACGAGCTGTGAGGTTTCTCCGCAGATCAGCGCACCCGCCCTCGTCGGCACGCATCAGCGGCAACTGACGGGTACGTGCAAATTATTTGGGATGGCCCGGAATAGGAACACATTCGAGGCCCCGCTCGTTGTCATTACGTGAGCACGACACAGACACCACCTGTTCTCGCCGCAGAGCTGGCAGAGGCGTGGGCCGACATTCAGCGGTACCACCCCGAGCTGCCGGACCTTGCCGCGCCAGAGTCCCTGATCGGAGAGTCGTCGTCCGCGTGCGGTCACGAGCTCTCCTTCGAGCGACTGCTCCATGAGGCAGTCCATGGCATCGCCGCCGCGCGCGGCGTGCGCGACACGTCCCGCGCCGGCCGGTACCACAACCGCAGATTCCTCGCGATCGCCGAGGAGCTGGGCCTGGACCACCCCGAGGAACCGCACCCCAGCAGCGGTTTCTCGCTGGTCACGCTCAACCCCGAGGCCAAGCGCCGCTACCGCCCGACCATCGAGCGGCTGCAGCGAGCCCTCAAGGCCCACACGGCGGCCACCTCCGCCGACACCCCGAAGAGCTTCCGCGGCCCGGCGGCCCGGCACGGCTCGTCCGGGGGCGGGGTCCGGGTGAAGGCGGTGTGCGACTGCGGCCGCAACGTACGGGTCGTCCCGTCGGTGCTGGCCCAGGCACCGATCGTCTGCGGCGGCTGCGGCAAGCCGTTCCGGATCCCGGAGGTCGTGGGGGCGGCGTAGTCGCGCGGCGTTCGACACCGGCATCTCGTGGCTGCCGGTCGGAACGCCAGGCGCTCGGAGTGCCGCCGTAACCCCCCCCGCGCAGCCTGCGGGCAGTCGTGCCGCTGGGGCGGCACGGGTGGGCGCGGGCGGCACTCCGCGCCGCCGGACCGCGAACCCCGTGACGGCGCCTGAAAGGCCAGGCGCCGCTCAGGCATGCCCGGGCACCCGCGCCGCACCCTCGGCCAAAAGCGCCCCGCCGGGTATGGCACAATGGCTAGCTGTACTCGACAGCCGCACAGGAACCCTCTCGCCTCCGGCTGACGCGTCCATCGGGCACTCGGGTACCGCAACCCCACGCGGCAATCTCGCCGTGCCCAACCACGTCAAATCCAGGAGAACCCACTCCCGTGGCAGTCAAGATCAAGCTGAAGCGTCTGGGCAAGATCCGTTCGCCTCACTACCGCATCGTCGTCGCCGACTCCCGCACCCGTCGTGACGGCCGTGCGATCGAGGAGATCGGTCTGTACCACCCGGTGCAGAACCCCTCGCGCATCGAGGTCGACTCGGAGCGCGCGCAGTACTGGCTGGGTGTCGGCGCGCAGCCGACCGAGCCCGTTCTCGCCATCCTGAAGCTGACCGGCGACTGGCAGAAGTTCAAGGGCCTGCCCGCCCCGGCTCCGCTGCTCGTGGCCGAGCCGAAGGCTGCTCGCCCGGTGTTCGACGCCCTCGGTGGCGACGACGAGGGCAAGGGTGAGGCCATCACCCAGAAGAAGAAGGCTGAGAAGAAGGACGAGGCTCCCGCCGAGTCCGCGTCGACCGAGGCCTGAGCATGCTCGAGGAGGCTCTCGAGCACCTCGTGAAGGGCATCGTCGACAACCCTGACGATGTGCAGGTCGCCTCGCGCAACCTGCGTCGCGGCCGTGTGCTCGAGGTCCGGGTCCACCCCGACGACCTCGGCAAGGTGATCGGCCGCAACGGCCGCACCGCGCGCGCTCTGCGTACCGTCGTGGGCGCCATCGGCGGCCGCGGTGTCCGCGTCGACCTCGTCGACGTGGACCACGTCCGCTGACGCCAAACGCAACACCGGCTCGGGCCGGGGAGGGCCACTGTGCCGTCCCCGGCCCGTAGTCGTTACCAGTCGTTACGACAGGAGATCCTGGGAAGTGCAGCTCGTAGTCGCACGGATCGGCCGTGCCCACGGCATCAAGGGCGAGGTCACCGTCGAGGTCCGTACCGACGAGCCCGAACTGCGGCTCGCACCCGGCGCCGTACTGGCCACCGATCCCGCCTCGGCGGGCCCGCTCACCATCGAGACGGGCCGCGTCCACAGCGGCCGCCTGCTTCTGCGCTTCGAGGGCGTACGCGACCGAGGCGCGGCCGAGGCGCTGCGCAACACCCTCCTGATCGCCGAGGTGGACCCGGAGGCGCTCCCCGAGGAGGAGGACGAGTACTACGACCACCAGCTGATGGACCTGGACGTGGTCACGAAGGACGGTGTCGAGGTCGGCCGCATCACCGAGATCTCGCACCTGCCCTCCCAGGACCTGTTCATCGTGGAGCGTCCGGACGGCAGCGAGGTCATGATCCCGTTCGTCGAGGAGATCGTCACGGAGATCGACCTCGAGGAGCAGAAGGCGGTCATCGACCCGCCGCCCGGCCTCATCGACGACAGCGCAGAAATCGTCTCCGCACGGGAAGAGTCGTAAGAGATGCGCCTCGACGTCGTCACGATCTTCCCCGAGTACCTGGAGCCACTGAACGTCTCCCTCGTCGGCAAGGCACGCGCGCGTGGACAGCTGAACGTCCATGTGCACGATCTGCGCGAGTGGACCTACGACCGCCACAACACCGTCGACGACACCCCGTACGGCGGCGGCCCCGGCATGGTCATGAAGACCGACCCCTGGGGCGACGCCCTGGACTCCGCCCTCGCCGACGGCTACGAGACCGGCTCGCACACGCCCGCGCTGATCGTGCCCACCCCGAGCGGCCGCCCCTTCACCCAGGAACTCGCCGTCGAGCTCTCCGAACGGCCCTGGCTGATCTTCACGCCCGCGCGCTACGAGGGCATCGACCGCCGGGTGATCGACGAGTACGCCACCCGGATGCCGGTCCACGAGGTGTCCATCGGCGACTACGTCCTCGCCGGCGGCGAGGCGGCCGTCCTGGTGATCACCGAGGCCGTGGCCCGGCTGCTGCCCGGCGTCCTCGGCAACGCCGAGTCCCACCGCGACGACTCCTTCGCCCCCGGCGCCATGGCCAACCTCCTGGAAGGCCCCGTCTACACCAAGCCCCCGGAGTGGCGTGGCCGCGGGATCCCGGACGTGCTGCTCAGCGGCCACCACGGCAAGATCGCCCGCTGGCGCCGCGACGAGGCCCTGCGGCGTACGACGGCCAACCGGCCCGACCTGATCGAGCGCTGCGACCCCAAGGCCTTCGACAAGAAGGACCGCGAGATGCTCTCCATCCTGGGCTGGGCCCCGGACCCGGAGGGGGAGCCGTACGGCCGATTTTGGCGCAGGACCGAGGGCGTGGAAGAATAGACCGCTGTTGTGCGTCGTCCGGCGTGCGCCCCTGCCACAGGGGGACACGACGCCCGCCCCGACACGGACAGCATCCTCCTGAACACCTAGCTCCCGTTGATGACCTGTGGCATCAGCGAAGAAAGCAGACGAAATGTCTCACCTGCTCGACTCCGTCGACAGCGCGTCGCTGCGCAGCGACGTCCCGGCCTTCCGCCCGGGTGACACCGTCAACGTCCACGTCCGCGTCATCGAGGGCAACCGCTCCCGTGTGCAGCAGTTCAAGGGCGTTGTGATCCGCCGCCAGGGCGCCGGTGTCCGCGAGACCTTCACGGTCCGCAAGGTCTCCTTCTCCGTCGGCGTCGAGCGCACCTTCCCGGTGCACACCCCGATCGTCGAGAAGATCGAGCTCGTCACCCGCGGTGACGTGCGTCGCGCCAAGCTGTACTACCTGCGCGAGCTGCGCGGTAAGGCCGCGAAGATCAAGGAGAAGCGCGACAGCTGAGCTCGCGCAGGCGTTCCTACCGGGGCCGGATAGCATCTGGCCCCGATGGACACCGAAGCACAGCACACGGAGCGCGACCGCTCCTCCCGCCCTTCCGATTCCGAGCACGTCTCCCAGGAGATTTCGGACACAGAGGGGCCGGAGGGACGGTCGCGCTTCGCGTTGGTGTCGCGGGTCGCCGACTGGCTTCCCGGCGGGAGGATCAGCCTGACCCTGCTGGTCTGCCTGGTGTTTTTGCTGCTCCTCAACCATTTCGTGGTCCAACCATTCCAGATTCCCAGCGGATCCATGGAAAACGGTTTGAGGATCGGCGACCGGGTTCTCGTAAATAAGTTGGCGTACCGTTTCGGTGCCGAGCCGCGGCGCGGCGATGTCGTCGTGTTCGACGGCACCGGATACTTCGGGAACGGCGACTACATCAAACGCGTCGTGGGCGTAGGGGGAGACCACGTGGTCTGCTGTGACAGGGAGGGGAGGATCAAGGTGAACGGCCGGTCGGTCGACGAGTCGACGTTCCTCCACCCCGGTGACAGCCCGTCCACGGTGCCCTTCGTCGTCGTCGTGCCCGACGGCACCCTCTTCGTCCTCGGGGACCACCGCAGCGACTCCAGCGACTCCCGCGACCACCTGGGCTCACCCGGCGGCGGCATGATCCCCGTCTCGGACGTCATCGGACGCGCCGACTGGATCATCTGGCCCACCGCCCACTGGACCCGCCTGCAGCGTCCCGGCGCCTACGCGCGCGTGCCCGCCGCGGACGGTGCGCATGGGTAACCGTGGCAAACCGCGCGGTGCCGCGAGCAGCCCGGCCGAGAGCCTGCTGCCCACCGGCTCCCGCCGCGCCTCCGGCCCGGTCGCCGGGGGCGCCGGCCGCACCCGCGCCGAGCGGCGCAAGCTGCAGCGCAAGGTCAAACGAAAGCGCAGGCGCAGCGCGGTCAAGGAAATACCCCTCCTCGTCGGCGTCGCCGTCCTCATAGCCCTGGTCCTGAAGACGTTCCTCGTCCAGGCGTTCGTGATCCCGTCCGGCTCCATGGAGCAGACGATCCGGATCGGCGACCGCGTCCTCGTCGACAAGTTCACCCCCTGGTTCGGCTCGAAGCCCAAACGCGGGGACGTCGTCGTCTTCAAGGACCCTGGCGGCTGGCTCGCGGACGAGCAGACCACGACCAAGAAGAACGACCCCGTCGTCGTCAAGCAGGTCAAGGAGGGACTCACCTTCATCGGCCTGCTGCCGTCCGACAACGAGAAGGACCTCATCAAGCGGGTCATCGGCGTCGGCGGCGACCACGTCAAGTGCTGTGACACGCAGGGGCGGGTGACCGTCAACGGCGTTCCCCTGACCGAGGGCGACTACCTGTATCCCGGAAACGCCCCCTCCACACAGCCGTTCGACATCACCGTCCCCCAGGGGCGGTTGTGGGTGATGGGCGACCACCGGGGCGACTCCGCGGACTCCCGCGCCCACCAGAACACGCCCTACGGCGGCACGGTCTCCGAGGATTCCGTGGTGGGACGGGCGATGGTCATCGCCTGGCCCTTCGGCCACTGGACTTCCTTGAAAGAACCTAAAACTTTCTCCTCCGTCTCCAACTCCGTGTCGGGGACGACCGCGTCCCCTCGGCTGTCGCATAGGGTTGCTCCTGACTATTTCAACGGAACGGTCCAGCTCCCGAGCCCTGCGGAACTCCCGCTCGTTATGGGAGTGGTGGGCCTGCACCGCGTCTGGGGCAGGCAGCGGCACAGAGTAAGGAGTTGGCGTGGGGGATGTGGCGGTTGGCGCACGGTCCGGACACGACGGCGAGGAGCACCGCGGACAGCCCGTCCCCGGGGTTTCCGCAGCCGTCCCGGCCGCGGACAGCGCCGTGACCTCCGGGAGTGACTCCGGGGCGACCGACGACGGCACGGTGCCGGGCGAGCGGAACCGGACCGAGGAACAGGGGTCGGACGGGGCACCCCCCAAGTCCAAGAAGCAGCGCTCCTTTTGGAAGGAGCTGCCCATCCTGATCGGCATCGCGCTCGTGCTGGCGCTGCTGATCAAGACCTTCCTGGTGCAGGCGTTCTCGATCCCTTCGGACTCGATGCAGAACACCCTGCAGCAGGGCGACCGGGTCCTGGTCGACAAGCTCACCCCTTGGTTCGGCTCGAAGCCGGAGCGCGGCGAGGTCGTCGTCTTCCACGACCCGGACAACTGGCTGGCGGGCGAGCCCACGGCCAATCCGAACCCGCTGCAGAAGGCCCTCAGCTGGATCGGCCTCATGCCGTCCGCGGAGGAGAAGGACCTCATCAAGCGCGTCATCGGCGTCGGCGGCGACACCGTCTCCTGCAAGGGCTCCGGCCCGCTCAGGGTCAACGGCAAGGCGCTCAACGACGCGTCGTTCGTGTACGCGGGCAACACCCCGTGCAGCGTCGACGACCAGGGCGGCCAGTTCACGGTGAAGGTCCCCAAGGGCTACATCTGGGTCATGGGCGACCACCGTCAGAACTCGCGCGACTCGCGCTACAACCAGAGCGACAAGCACAACGGCATGGTTCCGGTGAGCAAGGTCGTCGGACGTGCCATCGTCATCGCCTGGCCCATCACCCGCTGGGACACCCTCCCGATCCCGGACACCTTCGACCAGCCGGGACTGAACGACCAGTCCTCGGCGTCCGCCGCCCTGACGGCCGCCCCGAACGCGCTCGCCCTGACCGGGGTGGTGCCGGTGGCCCTGTGGCGTCGTAGGAAGGTCGCGGCGGCCGGGATCCGCGAAGCGGGCACGGAACACTCCGCCTGAACACGCCTTGGTGAAGCCCTGGTGCAGCTGTGACCCAGGTCGGCCATGAGGGGCTGACCGCGTCAGGTACCGCCGGGTAGGGTGCGGACCCATGGGTGGCGAGAGCACTACGCGTACGGCCCCGCGCAGCGGCGGCAAGAGCACGGGCCCGGTGGGCAGCAAGGCCGGACAGCGACTGTCCGGACTGGCCGTCGCACTGGGCATTGTGCTGTTCCTCGGCGGATTCGGCTGGGGAGCGGTGGTCTACCGGCCGTACACCGTGCCGACCACCTCGATGACGCCGACGATCGACGCCGGCGACCGGGTGCTGGCGCAGCGCGTCGACGGCAGTGAGATCCGCCGGGGCGACGTCGTCGTCTTCAACGACAAGTCCTGGGTGACGGGCGCCTCCGTGGTCAAGCGCGTGGTGGCGGTCGGCGGTGACACGGTCTCCTGCTGCACGAACGGCAAGCTGACCGTCAACGGCAAGCGGATCGACGAGGGCTATCTCAAGGGCAGCGTCGTCGAGGACAAGAACATCCCGGCCGTGAAGGTCCCCCAGGGCCGCCTGTTCCTGCTCGGTGACGAGCGCCAGGGGTCGCTGGACTCCTCCGCCCACCTCAGTGACGCCGCCCAGGGCACCGTCGCGCGCTCCGCCGTGACGGCTCGCGTGGACGCCGTCGTCTGGCCCCTGAAGGGCATGCTGGAGCGCCCCACCGGCTTCGAAGCCCTCGGTGCGCTCTCCCAGCCGGGCCCGCTGCGGATCATCGTCACCCTGATCGTGGCCGGAGCCGTCCTCGTCCTCGGCGGCGGCGCGTACGGCCCGATCGCCAAGCGGATGGGCGGGCGCCGCACCCGGGCGCGGACGGAGCCCGTGGGTGCCCGCTGAGGCCGCGGGCGGGGACGAGGACTCGTACCGGGGCGGGCTGCGCAAGGTGGCCCGGGTGGTTCTGCTCGACCCCGAGGACCGCATCCTGCTCCTGCACGGCCATGAGCCGGACGATCCGGCCGACGACTGGTGGTTCACGCCGGGCGGTGGACTGGAGGGCGACGAGAGTCGTGAGGAGGCCGCCCTCAGGGAACTCGCCGAGGAGACCGGCATCACCGATGTCGAACTCGGCCCGGTGCTGTGGCGGCGGATGTGCTCCTTCCCGTTCGCGGGCCGCCGCTGGGACCAGGACGAGTGGTACTACCTGGCCCGTACGACGGACACGTCCAGGCTGGTGCCCGAGGCCACGGGCCTCACGGAACTGGAGCGGCGCAGCGTCGCCGGAGCACGCTGGTGGACGTGTCGGGAACTTGCCCGGGCGCATGAGACCGTGTATCCGACCAGACTCGCCGAGCTGCTGTGCAGGCTGCTCGACGAAGGTCCCCCAGCCGGGCCCGTGACCCTTGACCCCGAAATCGTCTAGGGGCTCACGGGACTGGCGCACAATGGTGGGATCGCACGGCTGAAGGGGAAGCTGCCATGAGCGCCGAGGACCTCGAGAAGTACGAGACCGAGATGGAGCTGAAGCTCTACCGGGAGTACCGCGATGTCGTCGGTCTGTTCAAATATGTGATCGAGACCGAGCGGCGCTTCTACCTGACCAACGACTACGAGATGCAGGTGCATTCGGTCCAGGGCGAGGTGTTCTTCGAGGTGTCTATGGCGGACGCCTGGGTCTGGGACATGTACCGGCCGGCTCGGTTCGTGAAGCAGGTGCGGGTACTCACGTTCAAGGATGTGAACATCGAGGAGCTGAACAAGAGCGACCTCGAGCTGCCGGGCGGCTGACGGCCGCGGTGGGTCGCTCGTGCGGGTGACGAGTTTGTCCACAACCGCCGAGTAGTCCACCAAGATCCACTCGGTCGGAGCGGATGCGTGACGGTTGGCGCCGGAGGTGGTGCCGACATGAGGACACGCAACGCACAACGCAGTGCCATGGGCAAGTACGGCGAGGATCTGGCCGCGCGGCGGCTGACGGACGCCGGTATGACCGTCCTGGAGCGCAACTGGCGCTCCGGCAGGACGGGTGAGATCGACATCGTGGCCCGGGACGGGGACGTCCTGGTGGTCTGCGAGGTGAAGACCCGCAGGGCGGACATCTTCCAGCACCCGATGGCCGCGGTCACGCCGACGAAGGCGCAGCGCCTGCGCGACCTGGCGGAACGCTGGGTTCAGGAGCACGGCGGGGCGCCACCGGGCGGCGTCCGTATCGACCTGGTGGGCGTCCTGCTCCCCGACCGCGGCGCACCCGTGGTCGAACACGCGCGGGGGGTGGCCTGATGGCGTTCGCGCGTACGTGTTCGGTGGCGCTGGTCGGCGTCGAGGGTGTGGTGGTCGAGGTCCAGGCCGATCTGGAGCCGGGGGTGGCGGCGTTCACGCTGGTGGGACTGCCGGACAAGAGCCTGAGCGAGAGCCGGGACCGGGTGCGGGCGGCGGTCGTCAACTCGGGCGGCGAGTGGCCGCAGAAGAAGCTGACCGTGGGGCTGAGCCCGGCCTCGGTGCCGAAGGCCGGCAGCGGCTTCGACCTGGCCGTCGCCTGCGCCGTGCTCGGCGCCTGCGAGCGGATCGACCCGCGGGTGCTCGCCGACATCGTCATGATCGGGGAGCTGGGTCTGGACGGTCGCGTCCGGCCCGTGCGGGGCATCCTGCCGGCGGTGCTGGCCGCGGCGGACGCGGGCTACGAGCAGGTGGTCGTGCCGGAGTGCGCGGCCGCCGAGGCCTCGCTGGTGCCCGGTGTCTCCGTCCTGGGCGTGCGCAGCCTGCGCCAGCTGATCGCCGTCCTGGCCGACGAGCCCGTACCCGACGAGGAACCGGACGAGCAGGGCCGCCCGGATCCGCTGCTCGCCGGTCTGCGGGTGCCCGGTACAGGCGCGGCCACCGGGATGCACAGCCTGGGCGCCGCACAGCACGACCAGGGTCATGACCTCGCCGACGTGGTGGGCCAGATCTCGGCGCGGACGGCGGTGGAGGTCGCCGCGGCGGGCGGCCACCATCTGTTCCTGGAGGGCCCGCCCGGCGCAGGGAAGACCATGCTCGCCGAGCGGCTCCCCGCGATCCTCCCGCTGCTCAGCCGACAGGAGTCCCTTGAGGTCACGGCGGTGCACTCGGTGGCAGGCCTGCTCCCACCGGGCAAACCCCTGATCGACGTCGCTCCGTACTGCGCCCCGCACCATTCGGCCACCATGCAGGCGCTCGTGGGCGGCGGCCCGGGCATCGCGCGGCCCGGCGCGGTCTCGCTCTCCCATCGGGGCGTCCTCTTCCTCGACGAGACACCAGAGTTCAGCAGCCACGCGCTCGACGCGCTGCGGCAGCCCCTGGAGGCGGGGCACGTGGTGATCGCACGCAGTGCGGGAGTCGTGCGGTTCCCGGCGAAATTCCTGATGGTGCTCGCGGCGAACCCCTGTCCCTGCGGCCGCTTCTCGCAGACGGACGACTTCTGCGAGTGCCCGCCCTCGGCGATCCGCCGCTACCAGGCCCGGCTGTCCGGCCCACTGCTCGACCGGGTGGACCTGCGCGTCGAGGTCGACCGGGTCACCCGCGCCCAGCTGGCCCGGCGCGGCGCCGGCGGCGAGTCCACCACGACCGTCGCCGACCGGGTACAGGCGGCCAGAGAGCGTGCGGCGGCCCGGCTCGTGGGCACACCGTGGCGGACCAACAGCGAGGTTCCCGGGCGGGAGCTGCGCAGCCGCTGGCACGCCGCGAGCGGGGCGATGGACGAGGCGGAACGGAATCTGGAGCGGGGTGTGCTGACCGCCCGCGGGCTCGACCGCGTGCTGCGCGTCGCCTGGACCGTCGCGGACCTCGTGGGGCACGAACGACCCGACGCGACGGACGTCGCCCTGGCGCTGCAACTGCGTACCGGAGTGCCGCGCGGCGTGCCCATGGCGATCGGGGCGCTGACATGAGCCTCGCCGACAACCCGGCCGGTGAGCTGCTGGCCCGTGTCCTTCTCAGCCGTGTTCTCGAACCGGGGGACGAGGTCGGCGGGCGGTGGCTGCGGGAGCTCGGCGCGGTGGAAGTGGCGCGCCGGCTGCGCGAGGGCGGGCCGCAGCTCGTCGGGATCACCGACAAACGGTGGGCCGGGCTGCTGGACCGGGCCGGGCAGGCCGAGCCCGAGCGGGATCTCGCCGCCGCCCAGGAGGCCGACATGCGGTTCGTCGCGCCCGGGGACGGGGAGTGGCCGGGGCAGCTCGACGACCTCGGGGACGCGCGGCCGGTGGGGCTGTGGGTGCGCGGGCGGCCCAGCCTGCGGATGTGGGCGCTCAGATCCGTCGCCGTCGTCGGGGCACGGGCGTGCACGGAGTACGGGGCGCACATGGCGGCCACACTCGGCGCCGGGCTCGCCGAGCACGGGTGGGTGGTCGTGTCCGGCGGGGCCTACGGGGTCGACGGGGCCGCCCACAGGGGCGCGCTCGGCGCCGGCGGTGCCACCGTCGCGGTGCTGGCCTGCGGCGTCGACCGGGCCTACCCGCGCGGTCACACCGAGTTGCTCGGCAGGATCGCGGAACAGGGACTGGTCATCGGCGAGTTGCCGCCCGGCGATCATCCGACGCCGAGCAGATTCATCGTCCGCAACCGGGTGATCGCCGCCCTGACCCGGGGAACCGTGGTCGTCGAGGCCGCGCACCGCAGCGGCTCGCTGGTCACGGCACGGGCCGCGCAGCGGCTGGGACGCCACACGATGGGAGTGCCCGGGCCCGCCACCAGCGGCCTGTCCGCGGGAGTGCACGAGCTCCTGCGGGGCGACGCCGTGCTCGTCACCGACGCCGCGGAGGTCGTCGAGCTGGTCGGCGACATGGGCGAACTGGCCCCGGACCGGCGCGGACCCGTGCTGCCCCGCGATCTGCTGGAGCCCGCGGCCCGTCGCGTCCTGGCCGCACTGCCCGGCCGCGGGGCGGCGCCGCCCGGTGACATCGCGCGGGGTGCGCAGACCACGCAGGACGACGCGATCGCGAGACTGTACGAACTCCGATCACTCGGTTACGTCGAACGACACGGCGACGGCTGGAAGTTGACACGCCAGGCGATGATCTCCGTCCGCGGGGGTCGCAGTCCGTGCTGACCGAGCGTGTTCGGCCGTCCGGGGGAAGCCTGACACCTGTGGAAATACCCGCAGTTGGCGTCCCTCGGCAGTCACACTCAGCGATCACCGTGACTCGCTGGAGCGTCCTGCGGAACGTATCTGCGCACCCGATCCGCGTCGTCCTTCGCGCACCGCGACACTTCAGTCACGCTACGCTCACGAGGATTCCGGCACAGACCGGCATCTCGACACCAGACCGACAGCTCCCCCAGGCACCCCCACTTCACAGCAGAACGGCACAAGGCGACGAATGCCCCAGCACACCTCCGGGTCCGACCGGGCGGCGATCCCCCCAGCCGCCCGTGACGGTGGCAGCGTGCGGCCGCCCGCTCCCTCGACGCTCGACGAGCTGTGGCGGTCGTACAAGGACACGGGCGACGAGCGGCTGCGGGAGCAGCTGATCCTGCACTACTCGCCGCTGGTGAAATACGTGGCGGGACGGGTGAGCGTCGGTCTGCCGCCGAACGTGGAGCAGGCCGACTTCGTCTCCTCCGGGGTCTTCGGGCTCATCGACGCGATCGAGAAGTTCGACATCGACCGGGAGATCAAGTTCGAGACGTACGCGATCACCCGGATCCGGGGCGCGATGATCGACGAGCTCAGGGCGCTGGACTGGATCCCCCGATCGGTGCGGCAGAAGGCGCGGAACGTGGAGCGGGCGTACGCGACCCTGGAGGCGCGCCTGAGGCGGACACCCTCGGAGAGCGAGGTCGCCGTCGAGATGGGCATCCCCGTCGATGAACTCCACGCCGTGTTCAGCCAGCTGTCGCTGGCCAACGTGGTGGCCCTGGAAGAGCTGCTGCATGTGGGGGGCGAGGGCGGGGACGGGCTCAGCGTGATGGACACGCTGGAGGACACCGCCGCCGACAACCCCGTGGAGGTGGCCGAGGACCGGGAGCTCAGACGGTTCCTGGCCCGGGCCATCAACACCCTGCCGGAGCGGGAGAAGACCGTCGTCACGCTGTACTACTACGAGGGCCTCACGCTCGCCGAGATCGGGAACGTCCTCGGCGTGACCGAGAGCCGGGTGAGTCAGATCCACACCAAGTCGGTGCTGCAGCTGCGGGCGAAGCTGGCCGGCTTCGGACGCTGAGCGGCACGACTCACTCCCGTCGGGGGTGGTCCGTCCGTAAAGTGGTTGACGTGCCAAGGATTCGAGCGGCCTCCGTGGCCGAACACCGGTCGATGCAGCGAGCCGCCCTGCTGGACGCGGCCCGGTCTCTGCTGTCCGAGGGTGGGACGGAGGCGCTGACGTTCCCGGCTCTCGCCGAGCGGACGGGGCTCGCGCGGTCGTCCGTGTACGAGTACTTCCGCTCCCGGGCGGCCGTCGTCGAGGAACTGTGCGCGGTCGACTTCCCGGTGTGGGCCGCGGAGGTCTCGGCCGCGATGGAGCGGGCGGGGTCGGCCGAGGGCAAGGTCGAGGCGTATGTGCGGCAGCAGCTGGTGCTGGTCGGGGACCGGCGGCATCGGGCCGTGGTGGCGATTTCCGCGAGCGAGCTGGATGCGGGGGCCCGGGAGAAGATCCGGGCCGCGCATGGGGGACTGGTCGCGATGATCGTCGAGGCGCTCGGGGAGATGGGGCATTCTTCGCCTCGGTTGGCTGCGATGTTGGTGCAGGGGGTGGTGGACGCGGCTGTGCGGCGGATCGAGCTGGGGGCGGCTGAGGAGCCCTCGGTGATCACCGAGGCCGCCGTGGCCATGGCGTTGCGGGGGGTTCGCGGCTGAGGGCGGCGGGGGTTGCTGTCGGGGCGGTGCCGCCGGCCCGCGCTTGCGGGGCGCCGCCTCTCTTTGGGCCCGGGAGCCGCCCCAGCGGGACGACTGCCCGCAGGCTGGGCCGGTCACTGTGGCAGTGGTACGCCCAGTACCGGCAGCAGCCTCGATGGCCCTCGGTGCAGCAGCCACGGGGGGAGCAGGGACAGAGGGTCCAAGTAGGTTTCACCCCTCAGCAGGCCCCAGTGCACGCACGTGACCGTGCAGTGACTGGGCCCCGGTTCCACCGTGCCCAGTACCTCGCCCGGCGTCACCTCGTCCCCCTTCTGGACCGACGCCGTCACCGGTTCGTACGTCGTTCGCAGGTTCGTGTCCGTCAGCTGTACGGAGATCACGCCGCGGCCTGCCACCCGGCCCGCGAAGGAAACGCGGCCGGCTGCCACCGCTCTTACCGGGGCTTGGGCGGGGGCTGCCAGGTCCACGCCCCGGTGGCCGCGGCCGTAGACCGTCGCCGGGGGCTCCCAGCCTCGTAGGACCGTGGGGTGGGTTCCCACCGGCCAGGCGCGGCCGACTGCGGGGACCGGTGGGTCCGGTGCCGCGGGTGGCGGCGGGTCGGCCGCCCAGGCCCAGGGGGACAGGACCGTCAACGCCAGTCCCAGCACCGCCGCCCACGTCATCTGCACGTATCGCCTCGCTCGCATGCGAGAACCCTCCCGCGCCGTCCCCGATCACGGCCGGGATCTGTGGACTACTCCCCGGTTGTGGACAGCGGCGTCACCCGGTACCCCGCGGGTCCCGTACACTTCTTCTGGCGATCCGGGTCACCGGGTCGACTTCGCACGCCCCGACACCAGGTGATCAAAAGCCGGTGTCAGCGCCCCTCGGTCCTTCGTGGCACGGCGCATGCGGGCGTCAGGCGCGAGTGCCCACCGGCACCCGCGGTACAACCGAGAAACTCAAGGAGAACGGCCATGGCCGTCGTCACGATGCGGGAGCTGCTGGAAAGCGGCGTCCACTTCGGTCACCAGACCCGTCGCTGGAACCCGAAGATGAAGCGCTTCATCTTCACCGAGCGCAACGGCATCTACATCATCGACCTGCTCCAGTCGCTGTCGTACATCGACCGCGCCTACGAGTTCGTCAAGGAGACCGTCGCCCACGGCGGCACGGTCATGTTCGTCGGCACGAAGAAGCAGGCGCAGGAGGCCATCGCCGAGCAGGCCACCCGCGTCGGCATGCCCTACGTCAACCAGCGCTGGCTGGGCGGCATGCTCACCAACTTCTCCACCGTCTACAAGCGTCTGCAGCGCCTCAAGGAGCTCGAGCAGATCGACTTCGAGGACGTCGCGGCCTCGGGTCTGACCAAGAAGGAGCTTCTCGTGCTCTCGCGCGAGAAGGCCAAGCTGGAGAAGACCCTCGGTGGTATCCGCGAGATGCAGAAGGTGCCCAGCGCCGTCTGGATCGTGGACACCAAGAAGGAGCACATCGCGGTCGGTGAGGCCCGGAAGCTCAACATCCCGGTCGTCGCGATCCTCGACACCAACTGCGACCCGGACGAGGTCGACTACAAGATCCCGGGCAACGACGACGCGATCCGCTCCGTCACCCTGCTCACCCGTGTGATCGCCGACGCGGTCGCCGAGGGCCTCATCGCCCGCTCCGGTGTCGCCACCGAGGGCAAGGAGAAGGCCGCGGGCGAGCCGCTCGCCGAGTGGGAGCGCGACCTGCTCGAGGGCGAGAAGAAGGCGGACTCCGAGGAAGCCGCCGAGAAGCCGGCCGAGGCCGCTGCCGAGGCCCCCGCCGCCGAGGCTGAGGCTCCGGCCGTCGAGGCTGAGGCTCCGGCCGCGGACGCCGAGCAGGCCTGACCCGTCAGCGTCAGAGGTTGACGGCGGGGGCGGCATGAAGTCCGCCCCCGCCGTTCACCCGTAGGTCAGCGGCGAGTCAGCGGCCCCCGGCTGCATGGGGGCCGTAGACCCCGTAGATCTTCGATCTTCCAGACTTCGAGAAAGATTCACAGACTCATGGCGAACTACACCGCCGCCGACGTCAAGAAGCTTCGTGAGCTCACCGGCGCCGGCATGATGGACTGCAAGAAGGCGCTGGACGAGGCCGAGGGCAACGTCGACAAGGCCGTCGAGGCGCTCCGTATCAAGGGCCAGAAGGGCGTCGCCAAGCGCGAGGGCCGCTCCGCCGAGAACGGCGCCGTGGTCTCCCTCATCGCCGACGACAACACCTCCGGTGTCCTGGTCGAGCTGAAGTGCGAGACGGACTTCGTCGCCAAGGGCGAGAAGTTCCAGGCCGTCGCCAACGCGATCGCCGAGCACGTCGCCAAGACCTCTCCGGCCGACCTCGAGGCCCTGCTCGCCTCCGAGATCGAGGCCGGCAAGACCGTCCAGGCGTTCGTGGACGAGGCCAACGCCAACCTCGGTGAGAAGATCGTCCTGGACCGCTTCGCGCAGTTCGCCGACGGTTTCGTCTTCTCCTACATGCACCGCACCATGCCCGACCTGCCCCCGCAGATCGGTGTCCTGGTCGAGCTGGACAAGGCCGACGCCGAGCTGGCCAAGGGCATCGCCCAGCACATCGCCGCCTTCGCGCCGAAGTACCTCTCCAAGGAGGACGTGCCGGCCGAGGTCGTCGAGTCCGAGCGTCGTGTCGCCGAGGAGACCACCCGCGCCGAGGGCAAGCCCGAGGCCGCCCTGCCGAAGATCGTCGAGGGTCGCCTCAACGGCTTCTTCAAGGACGCCACGCTGCTGGGCCAGCCGTACGCGCTCGACAACAAGAAGTCCGTCCAGAAGGTCCTGGACGAGGCCGGTGTCACCCTGAAGCGCTTCACGCGTATCAAGGTCGGCATCTGAGTCCGTGCCGCGATCGGCGCCTCGGCCCGATAGGGTCGAGTGCAGCCGTCCGGCCGTGCCGCCCCCCCGCGCGGGGGGGGCGGCAGCCGAGAAGTCGAGGGGGCCCCTGACGGGCCGGGGGTTGGAAAACCCCCCCGGGCGAGGGCGGGGTGCGGTG